>BDTY01000025.1 GCA_002897955.1 archaeon BMS3Bbin15 | reverse complement strand
AAACAGAAGACCAAAGATTTTGAACAAATATATCTGGAAGGCTACGGGGCAATAGAGGAGTTGAACAGGCTTGGAAGGAGACAGAAGGAACTGGGTTTTACGAATATGGAATATTCCCTGCTTCTGGCTCTGGAAGACAGGTTTGGTAAAGAGGAGGAGCTGGTTGAGGATGTAAGGCAATTGTCTAAGAAATTAGAAAAATATATGTTTACCGGGTGGACTGTACAGCCTACAGAGAGGAAAAAAGTGCAACAGGCTGTTAGAAGGTTTATCAGGAGATATATAAGGCGCTACGGATTGACACATACGGGCCTTAACGAGCTGTATGACAAATTGATTAAGAACGTAGAGAACTATGGCAGAAAAAAGTAGGATTCATGACATGGAAATAAAATACGATGTGGTCCATCGTGATGTGAAATATCCCAGACTGGAATTTAAAACAGGTAGTTTAATCCTTGTCATGCCTGAAGATAACACAGATTACAGTAAGATTATTGAGAAACATAAAAACTGGATATATGCTAAAAGGTCAATAATAAAAAATGCGCTGATAGAGGCAGAAGGTAAAAAATATGTAGATAGGTCTGATGATGAATTCAGGGAGCTGGTTTATTCCTGTGTTGAGAATATTTGTAAAGAATTAAAATTAGGTGTTAATAAGATTTTTTTTAGAAAAATGAAATCGAAGTGGGGGAGTTTAAGCTCTAAAAGGAATCTGACAATAAACATTCTGTTAAAATATCTGCCTGATGAGTTAGTTGAGTATGTAATTTTTCATGAGCTGACCCATCTTATTGAAAGAAGACATAATGAACACTTCTGGAGAATAATTGCTAAAAATTTTAAGGATTACCAGGAGAAAGAGAAAGACCTTCTGGTTTACTGGTTTTTGATTCAACAGGATGTAATAGAGAAAAGCATTGAGATGGCTTAGGTCTATATGAAAAGTAAACATATAAATCTTCTAAAAATGCAGATTTCATTATCCTCCTACATCACAAGAGTATAGGCAAGAGCGAAGGTATCTCCAGCTCCAACGAGGCTCCTGGGGCTCTCAATATATAGTGACGGTACAACTATAGCCTTTTTACCATGGAAATCAGTTATTTTTAAATTCTGAGCAATCTCTATTCCTCTTTCACTGAGCCTTGATATTTTGAAGTTTTCCAGCTCCCTGAGATTGAGAACTTTATCATGAAGGATTTTATAGGCTGAGCATATAGATGCAAACTGGAGAGCAGCTCTGGCTTCCTTCGGGTTATCCGATGAGGTTATTAAAGCTGAACAATACTGGTTATGAAAGAGTACTCTCTCCATTCTCTCTGCAAGTATGGAAAGCCCTTTTTCAAGCTCCTCTTCTCCTGTTACAGCTATGAGTTCCCCACTGTTCAACCCTATAGAATCTATAAGAGGAAAGAGTTTCTCAGTTTCTACCAGTGCCCTTCTGTTCTGAAACTGGCCAAATTCAATATGTATAAAAATATCAGGATTAATCTCTCTCCATTCTTCAATAATCTTACCCACCTGTCTGATTTTTCCTGCAGAAGATTCAAGTACGAGATGAAATCCTGAGAGCACAGCTTTGTTTATTTCCTTTACTTCATTTTTAATACTATCAAGAAACTCATTATCAAGAAGAAAATCAAAGGCGCAACTGTCATAGGTAGCTATAATCCTGATGGAGCTTTCAAGTTTTTTTCCAGAAATCTCAAGACCCTTTTCAAATTCCATTACAAAATGGCGGGGAGGTGTACATTCTTTATTAAACTGAATAGCTGGTTTGAAGCCACCTTTATCTGCAATCAGAACCTTATCAGAATTTATCCCTGTGAGTTTTCTGCACTTACCTGAAACATGGGCATATACCTCAACTCCAAGTCCGGGAGCTTCTCTGGCAATCTGCCCCACAAGACCTCCTGCCCTCTCCTCATCATAGCCAAGGCTATCAACCAGGTAATTCAGTGTGGATTCAGATACAGCTATTTCCTTCTGTTCACCTATAACCAGCCATTCCTCAAGCTCGATGAGTTCCCGGGGAAGTTCAATAGCTTCAAGCTCACCTGTTTTCATATACTTCACAAGGTCACAGGAGTGATTGAAGCCAGCTATAATCTTCTTATCAAGCCTTGCCCTGGCATGCTTTAAACCGCAGGAGTACATCTATTCACCACAGAAGCGCCTGACAATTTCCAGGGTTTTTTCAGATGCTTTTTCAAGGTAACTCATCTCTATACCTTTAACTCCCGAAAATATAAATAGCACATCTTCCGTATCATCTGTAATTTTGGTAGCTTCAGCATCCCTGTAAGGAAATATATTTATAATCTTTTCCTCATCACTAACCACAATCTCGCCACGCGTAACCAGTCTTTTTCCCCCTATACCTGTAAAATTTTCGCCCATTGACCTTCTCATACTGATTTCTCCCTTCAGTTTTTTTCTGTTGTATGCTCCAATTGAAATCAAAGTTAGTATGGAAGTGAGGTTGTAGGAAGCAACAACATTGTTAATCTCTGGAATACTCCTGCCCTTGAGCACTCTTCTTAACAGTGCCTCGCTACTTGGTCTGATTTTGGTCGGGTCTATTCCAATTCTCCAGTAAAAGTCTCTGTAAGCTCTGATAACAGGGTGGTCTTTTATTGTGCTTATATCATACTTCTTCCTTATCTCTTCAAACTTCTCGGTCCTGAATCTTCTGAATTCATCACCTGGAGGCTGAACCTTAACTCCATTTATCTCTGCCTCGACTACTTTTATATCCAGCTCAGTATCAAGATTATTGTGATAGTGCATGAATTTAATACTGCTATTATAGAGAAAAACTTTTTCATCAAGGATAATTTTTGCAGAAGATTATTATGTTAAACTTTTCAATATTTCTGGTGTCCAGATGGAGATAGTAGAAGGCGATATAGTTACTATTAATTTTAGTGCAAGACTGAAAGATGGGGATATATTTGACACCTCTCTAGAAGATATTGCAAGAGAGGAAGGTATTTACATTGAAGGAAAGGTTTATGAACCTGTAACCTTTACAGTGGGTGGAAATGCTATAATTACAGGAATGTCAAAATATATTGTTGGCATGAAGGCCGGTGAAGAAAAGGAGTTTACACTTGATGCCGAGGAGGCTTATGGCCACAATGATGAGTATCCTGTTGAAAAGGTGCCAATTGAAACCTTTAAAAATAATAATATAATTCCAGAAAGCGGGCTTGAAATTGAGACTGATAAGGGCTTTGCCCTGGTTACAAATGTTTGGGAGAAGGAGGTAGAGCTCCAGTACTTTCACCCTCTTGCAGGACAGGAAATTACCTTCTGGGTTAGAGTTGAGAAAGTTGAGACGAGGAGATTATGAAAGAGCCAGATAAAGCTGAAATGCAGGAGCTTGTGGAGAATCTTAAAGAGCTCAGAAACAGGTTTGCTGTAGCTATTTTGGCAGTTGGATTAGCCTCTATCATTGTAGTTTTTGTCTTTGGCAGCAGGATAATACCATTTATGATACATTACTTTCTTCCAAAGGGTACCAAGGTTATTGCTCTGAGTCCCATTGAATACATTTATAGTATCTTTCTAATATCCGTCGTAATTGGGATTTATGTTGCCACCCCTGTAATTATTTATGAGATTTTCAAATTTGCAGAACCAGGACTTTACCCTAACGAAAAGAATCTTTTTGTCAGGATTGTTCCAAGTTCATTTATACTATTAACCATGGGCTTACTCTTTTCATTTTTTGTAGTTATTCCACCTTCAACGAAATTTTTAGTTTTTTATACACAGGAGACTGCTGAGCCCATGCTTGTTCTAAGCAGATTTGTATCTGCTATTGGGGTAATGATTCTGAGTATTGGTATGATATTTCAACTACCCCTTGTTATCGCCTTTCTTGTAAAGGCCAAACTTGTAACTGTGAGCTGGCTGAAACACAGAAGGCGATATATGTATGCCATTCTCCTGGCAATTGGATTCTTTTTTTCTCCTGATCCTACGCCCATAACCCCTATGATAATTGCTCTGACTCTTGTCTTCATATTTGAGCTCAGCCTTATCTTTGCGGAGCATCTTCTCTAAATCCTTCTGAGTACAGCTATATTCTCAACATGAGGTGTGTGGGGGAACATATCAATGGGTATGATTTCCTCAAGCTTATAACCTTTCAGCTTCTTTATATCTTCAGCCTGAGTTACAGGGTTGCAGGAAATATAGATTATTTTTTCTGGTTGAAACTCGAGAAGTGCTTTTATTAACTTTTTGTGGACTCCAGCTCTTGGCGGGTCCAGAAGAGCAACATCAATTTCATCAAGGCTGTTCATACCCTCTTCCGCTTTAGCTGAAACAAATCTAACATTCTTTATGTCATTCAACTCTGCATTTTGCTCTGCAGCCTTGACAGCCTCTACATTCTCCTCTATACCAACAACTTTATCCACTTTTCTGGCAAGAGCAAGGGAGAAGGTTCCAACACCAGAGTAAAGGTCTGCAGCAACTTCACTCCCATCAAGCTTTGCCTTCTCAACAGCAATATCCACCAGATTTTCAGCCTGATAGCTGTTGGTCTGGAAGAAAGAGAAAGCCGGAATTTTGAAATTCATATTTGAAATCCTTTCATTAAGATAAATGTTTCCGATTTTTTTTCTGATTTCACCCTGAGAAACATCACTCATGCCTGCATTGACTACCCATATTACATTAGAAGATATATCTTCTATCTCATTATAATATTCTTCCAGTGGAAACTCACCTTCAGATGTAACTACTGTAACAAGCCTGTCTCCTGTAAATTTCCCTTCTCTGACAACAATATATCTGAGGAAACCTCCATGGGTTCTGAGATTGTAGGGCTTCAGCTTTTTATTTTTAAAGAAAATTTTAGAACGTCTTATTATTTCATTGCTCTCCTCACTCTGAAGTAGACATCGCCTTGCCTTTGCCACTTTATAGTAGGTTCTGTATATACGCATCCCTATAGCTTCTTTTCCGACTGTGTAGTCCATTCTATTGCGGTAATACCAGATTCTGGGAGAGGGTAAGACTGGAGCTTTAATGCCAAAAATTCTCTCTATTCTCTCAGCCTTGAAGTCAAGCTGTGCCTTATAGCTGATTCCCTGCCATCTGCAGCTTCCACAGATTGAGAAGGCTGAACATGGGGGGGAGATTCTATAGCTGGAGGGTTTTAAAATCTTCTCAGCTTTTGCCTTACCCCTGCCAAAAAGCCTTGCCACAACTTTATCGCCGGGATAGCCAAAATCAACCGTTATCTGATTTCCCTTATATTTTCCTGTTCCTTCACCTTTAAGATTCAGATTATCAATATTAATGGTTATATTTCTTGCCATTACCTACCATATCTCCTTTCTCTCTGTTGATATGTTCTTATTGCTCTCAGAAAATCAATCTTTCTGAAACTGGGCCAGAAGGTTTCACAGAAATATAACTCAGAGTAGGCACTCTGCCATAGCAGGAAGTCTGAAATGCGCTCCTCGCCGGAAGTTCTTATAATTAAATCAGGGTCTTTTACTCCATTGGTATAGAGGTGCCCTGAAACAAGCTTTTCATCTATATTCTCTATTTCGACCTCTCCGGCTTTTACCTTTACGGCAATCTTTTTTATTGCATCCACAAGCTCCTGCCTTCCTCCGTACGCCATTGCAATATTAAGAAGAAGGTTTCTGTTGTTTTTTGTTTTTTCTTCACCATATCTTACAGCCTTCAATACTCTATCCGGAAACCTTTCCAGCCTTCCTATTGCTTTAACTTTAACTCCATCTTTTCTAATTCTCTCGTCTTCAGCTATCTTATAGAAATATTCCTCAAAAAGGTCAAAGAGATAATTTATTTCCTTCTCACTACGGGAGAAGTTTTCTATGGAGAAGGCATAGGCAGTTATGCTTTTAACTCCAAGCCTAACACACCACTCTATCACATCTTCAAGGCGCTTTGCTCCAAGGCGGTGCCCGAACCAGGGAGGTTTTCCCATGGTTTTTGCCAGCCTTCTGTTCCCGTCCATTATTATGGCTATATGCTCTGGAATCTTTTCTGTCTTCACCTGCTTTTCAAGAATGTATTGATATAGTGTATAGACTGGCTTCATTATCATGGCTTTCTCTTCTCCAGAAGTGCTCCGCAGTTTCCACAGAATTTTCCTGCACTTATCACTTCTTCTTTACAGTTCGGGCATATTAGTTTCTCTGAAGTTTTGGCATTTTTTTTTCTATTTTTCCTATTTTTGTTTAATATAAAAAGCAGCCCGAAAATTACCAGAGCTATGGCAAGGGTTGCAAAACCTACTGTAATATAGAAAGTCTTCTCAATACAGGCGAGATAGAAGAAGGTTAATCCCAGAATTGCTATAAATAAACCTGCAACTTTAACAGTTTTTTCTTCCATTCACTGGCAAATATGAACTATGCTCTAATAAATTTTTCCTACATTTTATGAAGAACATCGCAGAAGACCAACGACTTTAGTCGTTGGATGAATGCGTTATTATTTTAAAAATATTGAAATACCTCTAGCTAAGGGTATAATGAATCGTAAATTTTAATTTAGTGGTGAAAATAAGCATAAAGTTTATATACTTATAAAAACAATGATTATATAATGAAGAGTGGATATAAATGATGAAAAGTTATAAGTTCAGGCTGGAGCCAAACAAAGAGCAGCGAGTTACATTAAAAGCAACTCTGGATACATGCAGACATTTGTATAATAACGCTCTTGCAAGCAGAAAACTACAGGCAGAGCTGTATAGACTGCCTATGACAAAACAATGGATTACAGTAGA
>BDTY01000024.1 GCA_002897955.1 archaeon BMS3Bbin15 | reverse complement strand
AAATGCTGCGTTCAATATAGCATTGCGTCAAGGTATAGGTCAATCTGTTGCAGACAGAGATGTAACAGAAGGGAACACTGATATCCCTAAAGAGGCAACTCCAAGGACGATGGAGACCTTAGAACCCAACGAACTTTATCGTGGGAGTATGTCAGAATAGCTCAATATAGTAACTAATGTTAAGATACAATCTTCTCTGAAAAAGTTTTAATGAGATTATACACTACCATACTTAAGGAGGCATGAAAAATGAAGCTGCTAATCCCAGGCCCGGTAGAACTTGACAGCACTGTAAGTAATGCCATGGCAAAGCCTGTTATGGGCCACAGAACTCCCGCTTTTTCCGAGATTCTCAATGAATGCTGGAGTATTCTAAAGGAGATATACAATACCAGAAATGACATAGCACTCATCACAGGCTCGGGTACAAGTGCCATGGAGGCTGCTATGGCAAGTATCGTTAGAGATGGCGATGAAGTCGTAGTGATAGAAGGGGGAAAATTTGGAGAGCGCTTTGGTGAAATATCAGAAGCCTTTGGTGCAAAGGTAAACACAGTACCTGTTGAATGGGGAAAGAGTTTTACAAAAGAGGATGTGGAAAAAGTTGTAAGTGAAAGCAATGCAAAGATTATAACACTTACCCACAATGAGACCTCCACAGGAGTAATTCATAATGCAGAGATTGTAGGAAAAATAGCAAAGGAATATGATATGCTCTTTATTATGGATGCCGTAACAAGCCTGGGTGGAGATGTAGTTGAAACAGATAAATGGGGAGTTGACCTTTGCGTCTCAGGTTCACAGAAATGCCTTGCTGCCCCTCCCGGCCTGGGTTTTGTTGCTGTGAGCAATAAAGCTTATGAAGCTATGGAAAACAATCAGAAAATAAGGGCTTACTATCTCGACCTCCTCAGGTATAGAAAGGCTCTAAAAAAGGAAACAACACCATATACTCCAAGTGTAAGCCTGATATATGGGCTGAACACCGCACTCCTGAAAATAAAAGATGAAGGAATAAAGGCAAGAATCGAAAGGCATAGAAAACTTGCCAGAACAGTCAGAGAAGCTGCAAAGGCAATGAATCTTGAACTCTTTGCTGACAGCAGCTGCGCCAGCAATACAGTTACATCGATAAAGGTACCAGAGGGCATGAGTGATGACGACATCAGAGGAAACCTGCTCAGGGAATTTGAAATTCTTGTTGCAGGCGGCCAGGCCCATGTCAAGGGAAAGATATTCAGAATAGGACATATGGGAAATGTGCAGTTTGGAGATATAATCCAAGTTCTTGGAGCAATGGAAATCACTCTGAAAAAGAAGGGTCACAGCTTCAAGCTGGGCGAAGGGGTTAAAACTGCTCTTAAAGAGTTTTTATGATGGCAAGAGGAGAGACCCTGACCTCTGGTCTTATTTTTTTTATCTGGCTTCTCACCGGAGCCTTTGTTTTTGTTAATCTGGACTGGGAGAACAGGGTTTATGCACTTACAATTTTTACCTTTTCTTTTGTATTGAATACAGCCCTTAAAGCATATTTTAAAACCAAAAGAGTAATCGATGAAAAAAGCAGGATTTATTACCCTGGAATACAGAAATATTCTTTTCCCAGTGCTCACACACAGCTCGCCTTTACAGCATCTTCAATCATTGAGAGTTTCTATCCTCCTCTGTGGCTTTACTCAATCGCTCTTGCCTTCGCAACAGCAGCCTCAAGGTATTTACTCGGGAGACACACCAGAAAAGAGATATTATGGGGAGCGGTTCTGGGCTATATGACAGGTCAATTAGGAGTTATGATTTATGGAAGAATTTGAATTTACAAGAGAGCTGAAACGTCAGTCAGTTCATATCAGCGGGTCACTACTGGCAGCAGTTTACATTCTGATGGGTGAGAGTTATGCTCTCGCTCTTTCTATGCTGGGGTTAATTACAACCATGTTTATTTACCTTTCCTACAGAAAAAATAGACATGTATTCAGATTTCTTATTACGAGTCTTGAGAGAAACATGGAAAAATCGGTAGCAAGAGGTGCAGTTTTTTATTTTAGTGGAATTATACTTACAATATTGCTTTTCCCACCATATATTATTCCAGCAGTAATAATCATAACAACATTTGGCGATGCCTTCTCAACACTTGTCGGACTGAAATTCGGAAGTATAAAGCTTCCCTACAATAGAATTAAGTCTGTTCAGGGCAGCCTTGCCTTCCTAGTTTCAGCCTTCCTCGCTTCAAGCCTTGTTATTCCCACAGAACTGGCCTTTGCTGGTAGCCTGACAGGAGCCCTTGTCGAATCCCTCATTAACAGAAGAGATGAAGATAACATACTTGTACCGCTCTTTACAGGTCTAACCCTCAAGCTTCTCCTCTGCTCCGGAATACTTTAGAGAATCTCAAGAAAACCATTCTCCATAGAAATATCTCTCCACTCAGAATCATAGTGAAGACCTCTGAGAAATGCAATCATTATCTGTCTTTTAAGGCCATCTTCATCCTCTAGAAATCTCATCTTTATTTCACCATCAGCAAAATTTTCTGCCTCCTTGAAAATATGAGGGGGATGAAGGTCCTCGTGCAGAGTGAAGACAAGAAAATCATGCTCTCTTCTGCATCTATTTACAAGCCTGCTGAAGGTTTTTATAGCAGGGCCAAGCTCATTTCTGAAAAGAAAAGAAGATAGAGAATCAAATATAATCTTGAGATTACCACCAAGTACTGATAGACCTGTCTCGACTTTTTCAAACATGATATTCGGGTTGGATGCACTTATATCTATGAGCTTTACCTTTTTCTCACTTAACCATTTCGCTCTATCCTTTATATTCCATATACTGCCATCAAAAAAATAGAGGTTTTCAAGTTCATCATCAAGGCCGAAATCATTAAGTTTTGAGTAGATTACTTTGGGAGTTAGGTCTGTGGTAATATAAACCACCTTCTTCCCTTTCTTTAAATGTATATTTGCCATATTTAGACAAAACTCATTTTTTCCAGTCCCAAGAGGGCCAGAAACCATCAATACAAATTGTTCAGGAAAATCTATCAAGCCGTGCTCCTCCTTTTCGCCTGCTTCAAAACCCAGTCAACAGTTCTTAGAAGCTGTTCCATTACTATTGGCTTTGTAATGTGGGCATCAGCCTTCTTTGAGAAACTTTCTTCTTTATCTATTTCAGCACCTCTTACAGTTACCATTATTACAGGCACGTCTTTAGTTGCCTCATTTTCTCTTATCTGCCTTAGAGTTTCCCAGCCATCAATACCAAACATCATAACATCCAGAAGCACAAGGTCAACTTTCTCTTTTTTAAGTATTTCAATACCTTCCTCTCCACTAAGTGCCTGAATAGTTTCATGACCCCCCTTCTTAAGCATAATTTTAAGGAGGTCATTAATTCCGGGTTCATCATCAATAGTGAGAATCTTTGCCATGATTAAGATATAGAGACATACATAATATATACTTAACTATTTAATCCAGAAAACATGCATACTCTCATGCCAGCTAATATATAGAATATTCTGGAGAATATATTCTCTGATTTATAAAAGGAATTCTCAAAGGATAAAGTTCTCCTTTTTCCTTCTGTGTACCGGCTATCTCAACTCTAAAGCTATATTTTACATTTCTAATTTTGATAATCAGGACTGGCGCGTTTATAATAAAAACCGTTCAGATAGATAATAAGTCCCACGGCAGTGGTGATAGCTGCAAAGTACATTGTCGCCTTAAAACTATATAGCTGAGATATTGCTCCTCCAATTAATGGGCCAAGAGCTATGGCAAGGCTGGTGGACGAGCTCAATATTCCCACACTTGTTGCTTTTTCCCTGTTGTTTTCAGCCAGGTAACGCAGAGAACCCACAGATACCAGAGAGTAAGAAGCTGCCAGAGCAATCTGAACAGGAAGAAAGAAAAGGAAATTTGGAACCAGAGTAAATGTTAGAAATACAAAGGTGCTCAGAGTTAAGCCAAAAGCCACAAATCTCTCAGCAATGCCAGAGTCCAGCTTATTCATTATTATAAACTGGGAGACTGTATTCACCAGATATATAATTCCTATCCAGGCAGGATTTGCCCCGAGAGTCATCAGATAAAGCGGGAATATTATCCATATCGCGTTGGCCCCAAGATTACGTAGAAAGTTGGCTATATATATATGGGAATTTCGTCTCACAAGGTTCAGCGGAAAAAGGGGTACCCTTATTGCCTTAAATTTAATATCCGGAAGATTTATAGAAATAAAGAAAGCTATTAAGAATAATAACGAACTTGTGATAAAAACAAGTTTATATGCAAATTCTTCATGAAAATATCCTCTTCCAAGCTGAGCAACAGCACCAGAAATCAAACTTCCAAAAGCCCAACCCAGAGACCCATATGATGAAAAGTTGCCAAGTTTTCCTCCTGTATCATATGTGTAGGCTGTGAGTGCCGGGATAAAAATTCCCATTGAAAAACCTGCAAAAAAACGCACTGTGAACAGAATTAAAGCAGAACCTGCAAAAATCTGAAGGAAGTAAAATAGAGTGGCAAGGGCAAGGCCAATAGAAACAAGTTTCTTTCTGCTGCTATAGTCTGAGACCCTCCCAAAGTGATATGAAGAGACGAAAATTGCTATACCATAGGCAAAACCTATTATACCTATTCCAAAACGATTTATATTAATCAGCTCTGAATAGTTTGGCATAAATATTGCTGAAGCCATAGCCCCAGAAAATGCAAGAAATATTATTGCATTTGTTCTCTCGGGCATAATCTGGCATAACAAAATTAACCTTAAGAAAACCCAGCTTAAAGAGAAATATCACTGTACTTCATTCCAGAAAAAGATAATCACTCACTTACATTAACATTGAAAACCCAGCTTTCTTTAGGCACAGCTATAGCCACATCATAGCTTCCACTTCTAAGGTTTTTAACAGTTACTTCTGTTATCACCTTTCCAACACACTGGATGCATATTTTATTCTGTCTGACAGGAACAAGATTTATATTTATCTTTCCTTTATAAATTTTAACTGTTCCAGTTATATTATAGCAGGGTGTTGGTGTCTGAATTTCAACTATTGCAGTGATACTATCTTTACCTGTTGATATCTCCGGGGCATTAAATTTGCCAGTGGCACAGTCCTGATGATAATTTTTTAATAGTAAAAGTAGGACCAGTTTCACCTCTGTTTATAACAGTACAGCCCTGTGATATAATAACAGAGATAGAAATAAGAATCAGAAAAAGAAAAGCTCCTCTCTTAATTAATATCTGCTTTTTCATATATTAATTATATCTAACTATTAATATATATCAATTACCACCAATGAAATCCTCCACCATCTGCCTGGCTATGTCATCATTATACTGCCAGGGAGGAGATTTCATAAAATATGCTGAAGGTGCAGCAAGTGCCCCGGATACACCTCTGTCCATAGCCAGTCTGGCACATCTTACAGCGTCTATCACAACACCTGCACTGTTTGGAGAATCCCACACTTCAAGCTTGAATTCAATATTCAATGGAACACCTCCGAAACCCTCGCCTTCAAGACGAATATATGCCCATTTTCTATCAGTTAGCCAGGCCACATAATCACTTGGCCCTATATGTACATTATCGTCACCCATATTATAGTCCAGCATTGACGTTACTGCAGTCGTTTTTGAAATCTTTTTACTTTCAAGACGCTCCCTCTCAAGCATATTATAAAAGTCAGTATTACCACCAACATTGAGCTGGGAGGTCCTACGTAGCTTAACACCCCTGTCTCTAAAAAGCCTTGTTAAAACCCTATGAGTTATTGTTGCCCCCACCTGGGATTTAATGTCATCACCTATTATTGGAACATTTGCATCTTCAAACTTCTTTCTCCATTTTTCATTTTTTGCTATAAAAACCGGGATACAGTTTACAAAGGCACACCCTGCCTTCATAGCTTCTTCGGCATAAAAGCGGGCAGCTTTTTCACTACCCACAGGCAGATAATTGATAACCACATCAGCCCTACTTTCCTCAAGAACCTCAGCTATATTGACAGGCTTTTCCAGAGATACATCAATAACCTCTGAAAGATATTTTCCTATCCCGTCAAATAACTCACCTTTCTGCACTTCAACGCCCATTTCTGAGACATCTGAAAATTTTATAGTATTATTTGGCTTTGTAAAGATTGCTTCACTTAAATCTTTACCAACCTTATTTTTGTTAACATCAAAAGCAGCAATAAATTCAATATCCCCAATATGATAACCGCCGATATTTGCATGCATAATACCAGGAATGAACTCATCTTCCCTTGCATCTTTATAGAATTCAACACCCTGTACAAGCGATGAGGCACAGTTCCCGGCACCTATTATTGCAACTCTAACTTTACTCATGTGACTTTTTTATATTTTATTGCTATAAATATTTTATGGTGATAAAACAATGCCAATGAAAAGACTTGAAAAGAGAACAACACGTGAGATACTGTGGATTTATATTCTGAAGCTTCTCAGACATAGGGAGATGTATGCCTACGAGATAAGAAAAGAACTTCAGGAAAACTTCGGGTTTTCTCCTGCCGTTGTAACATCATATGTTGTGCTCTACCGTCTTGAAAAGGAAGGCTATGTGAAATCTATTCCAAGAGGAGACAAGAAATATTACAGGATAACTGAAAATGGGAATAAACTTTTCATTCAGGGCTTAAACTACCTGAAAAGTATTGTTGAAAAGCTTGATGGATAATCATATTAAGGCTTGTGGCAGCAGGTTCGCTAAACAAGCTCTCCCAGATTCACTCTCATTAAGTCTTCACTCAGGAAGGAGTTCTCAAATATTTTCCTGGCCTCCTCCAGAAGGGGAGTGGCATCCTTATATCTTGGAGAAATATGAGTGAGAAAAAGCGCCTTTGCTCCACCTTTCTTCGCTGTATCTGCCGCCTCTATGGAAGTTGAATGTAGAGTTTCTATAGCATTCTCCTGGAGCTTTCCTGAAAATGTAGAATCGTGGATGAGGACTGCACCTCTGCACCTTCGCATTATTTTTTCCAGTGGCCTTGTGTCTCCGGTGTAAAGTACCTTAAAACCTTCTCTTGGTTTTCCCAGCACCATCTCAGGTATAATTACCTTACCATTGAACTCAACTGGTTCTCCATTCTGGAGCTTCTTATATAGAGGGCCAGGAGGGATTCCAAATTCCTCTGCTTTCTTTCTCAGAAACCTTCTACCCTTCTTTTCTCTGAAAAATATTCCAAAAGCTGGAATCGAGTGCTCAACTTTAAAGGCTTCAATTTCATAATTTTTTTCCTCAGCTATAACTGTCTCCTCAAGCTCATTAACCTTAATTTCAAAGTTTTTCTCATAGTAACCCATAGAAAAAATATTTTCCATGAGACCTTCTATCCCCTCTGGTCCAAAAATTTCAAGAGGTTTATCTCTGCCAGAGAAGCCCATAGTCTGAATCAGTCCAGGTAACCCTAGAAAATGGTCGCCATGCAGATGAGTTATAAAAATTCTTGAAATGTGCATATAGTTCACCTTTGCTCTTATCAACTGCCTCTGGGTACCCTCACCACAATCCAGCAGGATAACCTCACCATCATTTAGCAGAGCAATAGCAGAGTGGTTTCTATACTTTGTTGGCATTGCTGCAGAAGTTCCAAGGAATACTATTTCCATTTTTTCATCACCATTATAACTCTTGTAAGGCTTCTATGCACTTTTAAATAATGCTTCTCCACAACCTTAAATCCTTCCAAATTCTCAAGCTCGTCTCCAAGAGGAATAATAAAGCAGGCATAACGCTGTGGCTTTAACATTTTATATATCTTCTCAATAGCTCTATTATAAAGTTCCTCTTTTTTAAGTCCTCCTGTACTGGATGAGATTCCATAGGGAGGGTCGGAAACTATAGCATGAAAATATTCATTATAGCCTTCCAGTTTAAGTATATCCTCAACCTCAAGGTTGAAATCATATATACCTGCATATTTAAGGTTCCTCTCTGCCCCTTTTATAGCTTTGTCATCTATATCAAAACCATAAACTTTAGCACCTATGAGACCTGCTTCAATTAAAAAGCCTCCTCCTCCACAGAAGGGGTCACACAGAAATTCTCCTGCCTTAATTCCCGTGAGGTTTACAATTGCCCGGCTCAGTCTTGGATGCATTGCCCCGGGTCTATAATAAGGTCTAAGATGTGCCCTTCTTTTCTCAAATTCACCTCTGGGTACAGATGCAAGATGTTCACTCAGGTAAAACTTTTTCCCTGCTATACCGATAAAGAGGTTTTCATGTTTCTTCAGGTCAACTTTCTTACCATAATCTGCTATTCTCCCGCCGATATATCTCTCAAGATAGCTCGCCTTAACACTGACACTACCTATCCTCCATATTCTCACACAGAAGCTTCCTTTAAATTTGTAGTTATAATTCTGCTCCTCTATTTCATCATAGTCGCAGGAAAAAAGAAGCCTCCCAATACTATGAGTTAGAGCAAGTTTTTCAGTTAAATTTCTGATATCTTCTATCTCTGCTTCTGCCTCAATAACAAGCACCTGCTCCTCAATCTCCACAACAGAGTAATCTATACCCTGAGCTTTAAGGAGAGCCTTCACCTCTGATTGAGGAAGAGTTGGATGCTCACCGGAAAGGAAAAAGAGGAACTTCATAGTTTAGATTTTCGCTGGTGGTATATTAAGAGTTTTGGGAAATAACCCAACCATGTCGTTTTTAATCGTGAAGAATTTATCTCAGGTCATGAAATTCAAGGGGTACCTTATTGCTGGCTTTTCTGGTGGGCTGATTGCCAGTATTTTTATTATATTTTTCCTGATGTATCATCCAATTCCCCTTGCAGGAGGAAATTCTGCATTTTTATACATAAATGGTAGCAGGATGCAGGTCAGCGGATTAAATGATAAAAATGTAAATCTTTACATAATCAACGGACAGGACATGAGAGATGAAATAATTCCAAAGATTTTTAAGGAAACTCTCCCAAGTGTTGTGCATATAACATCTACTCTCAAAAATACAAGTATTCATCCATTTCCTATCAATAGTTCCGGTTCGGGGATAATTCTTACCAGTAACGGTTATATCCTTACAAATAATCATGTAATAATCAGTCAAACCAAATCTACTGTTGTGCTCTACAACGGTAAGGAGTACAAGGCTAATTTGATTGGAAGAGACCCCATAACTGATATCGCTATAATCAAGATTCCAGCCACAAATCTAAAGCCAGCACATCTGGGTAACTCTTCAAAGCTACAGATAGGTGTAGCTGCAATAGCTATAGGCAATCCCTTCAGATTTACAAACACCCTGACAGTCGGAGTTATAAGTGCCCTGAATAGAAGTTTCAGGACAAATGGAGGTTATGTTATCTATAACGCAATTCAGACTGATGCTGCTATTAACCCTGGAAATAGCGGTGGTCCCCTTCTCAACCTTAAAGGAGAAGTTATAGGTATAAATACTGCAATTTTTTCAACAACAGCGGCTTTTCAGGGAATAGGACTTGCTATTCCGATTAATAATGCTAAAAAGGTTGCTCAGGATATTATAACGATAGGCAGGGTTCCCAGGGCATGGATGGGAATAACAGGAAAAGATTTTACACATAAGCTTGATGAAAATACAAGCATAAATGCAGGTGCACTCGTTGTATCGGTTGACCCGAGAGGACCTTCCTATGGTATTCTCAGGGGAAACAATGGCACCTTTGGCAAGAAAAACTTTACACTTGGCGATATTATTGTTGAGATAGACGGCAGAAAAATCAGGGATATGAACGATGTTATACAGGTTGTGCTGAGCCACAAAATTGGAGACAAAATAAAGGTGAAGTTCTTCAGAGAAGGTAAATTATATGAAGCCGAGATTACCATGGCTGAAAGACCAAAAAACCTGTAGTTACTCACTTATAAACCTATGCCTGAACTTTTCAAGAAATGCGTAAGTTGCAGTACCTTTACCATGGTGGAAGAATTCTATCACATCTTCCTTTTTATCAATATCGAGAGAGACATAAAATGAGTCATATATATAACACTTCAATCCTCTTCTTTCAGCAATATTTACTATGTCAGGAAAAGTTGTGCTGCTGAAGTGTTCGGATAACAAATCAGGTGGCCTCTTGTAAATTATTCCCACACCACCCTTTCTTGCAGGTGAGATAATAAGCATATGCTTTCTTCCCAGACTGATGATATCCTCAATATTTCGCTTACTGATGAGAGGGGTATCAGCAGGAATAAAAATTATTGCTTCGGCCCCATGCTCAAGCGCATATTTTTTACCTTTTTCAACCGCCCGGGTTAAACCCTGACTCTTTTCTTCCTTCAGTATATGGCAGCCCTCAACTTCAATATCCGCAGATGTGATTATCAGAGGCACCACCAGACCGTCGAGAGCATTCAATACATCACTGAGCATGGCTTTTACCAGCCCTGACCTCTCCTCTCTGCCCAAATAGGGCGAGAGTCTTGTCTTAGATTCACCCGGCTCCTTCACCGGAATTAGAGCAAATACAACCATCCATAGCTTTTATCCTTTCTCAGGTTAAAAAAGATTTTGGCTGATAAGCTTTATTAACATCCCTGTTCATACTTCAGTATGGAGTATCTTGTTGTGAACAGAACCAGAGAAAGCGATATAGCCAGGGTAAGAGCGACAGGAAGTTTCCTTTCACGTGCCCTGGGTCTGATGTTCAGAAGAAACCTGAAGGAAGATGAGGGACTTCTTATTGAATTTCCAGTCTGGATGAAAAAACCAAGCCTGCACTCCTTCTTTATGTTCTTTCCCATTGACGTAATATTTATAAACAAAAATTTAAAGGTGGTGGAGAAAGGTCTCCTTAAACCCTGGAAGTTATATTCTCCTGCTAATGAGAGCAGTTATGTTCTCGAATTGCCTGAGGGAAAAGCTATAAAAGTGGAAGTCGATGATGTACTGGAATTCAGGAAGCTCTAAACTTCTTCAAAAGAAATTCATAAAAGGGCTTATCTTCTTTTCTACTGAGCTTCTCCACAATTAACTCTGGTGTGGATTTTGCAGGTTTACCCAGTACAGGATTTCTCGAAACAATAAGATTGAGATTCTCATCAAGGCCCGAAGCTTCTATTCCATCAATCCTTGCCTTACCTTTTACAACTTCCATGAGCTCCTCGCCAAGATGAGTTACCATAACAAGAAGAATATCCTTCCTTGGAGCAAACCACTCGATAAATGCACTGAGCACTATGGCAGCAGCCCCTGGCTCTGTAACTGATTCAAGCTCATCGGCAAGAATCAGGCTCTTCTCACTCTTCTCAGCCATGTCAGAGAAAAACCTCAGGAGTGTTTCAAATGCCCCGGCGCTAACCGTTCCCTGAGGCTTGGCAAAGTAGTAAACCTTTTCGAGAATAGAGAACTCTACCTTTTCTGCCAGAACTGGCAGACCGCTCTGAGCAGCAATCTGTATCTGTGCTATAGTTTCTAAAAGTGTTGTTTTTCCTCCTGAATTTGCTCCTGTGATTATAGCAATTCTCTCTCCTTCACTTCCTTCGAGCTTTATGCTGGATGCACCTACAGAATAGCTCACAGGTTCTGCTTTTCCTTCAAGGGCAAGACCAAGATGCATTGCATCTATAAAAGTTAGAGCAGGACTTTCAGAAACCTGTGGCAGAGTTGCTTTATACTTCAGTGCAAAGCTCCCTATGGCGAGGTAGAAATCCAGCTCGAGAACTGCATTCACACTCCTCTCCACCCCCTGCATATAACTTTCTATTCCAGAGGCAGCATCCCTGGCTGCTCTGAACTCCCTCCTTGTAGCCTCTGCCTCAAGCCAGGCAGAAACTTCCTGTAATTTTTCTTCTGAAATTTCCAGAGGATATCCATAGCTAAATAATCCTGAAAACATTATTCTTTCTTTCTCAAGGCGCAAACTACTGGCAACTTCAACTTCATATTTTTCAGCCACATCCTTAATTATCTCCTTTACCTTCTCAGGAATAACCTCATAGGCACCACCAGCCTGAAAGCCTGAAAGAAGCTTCAGAACCTCCCTGCCCTTTAACGCTACTGCTCCCTCAACTCTCTCTTCAATCTCCCTGTTTGCAAGTCTCAAACGCTCATCAACCTCCTGATTTAACCTATCTCTTGCCTCAGAAAATACCCTTACCTGAGTGCTATCCAGACTTTCAAGAATTGAAATTATCTTTTCCATAGCTTCAGATTTCATTAGCTCTATATCAAGCCCTTTTATATTCAACCCCCCCATGAGTTCAGCAATTTTTTTAATAGCCTTGATTGAATCAAGATTCTCTATTATACCCTTAATTACAATCTCGGGTAGAACCTCACTTTCATTAAATTCATAGAAGGTGAGAAAATTGCCTGATAACAGGTTCACAGTAACTCCTATATCACCCTGTATATACCTCACAAGCTCGTAGTTCCTCAGATACTCAAAATCCTCAGGTCTTTCTATTAGAAATATTTCAATAAAGCTACTGTATTTATCTCTTAGCTGATTATAAAGCTCCTTATCTTCAACAGCTATCACCTGAGAAGCAATTCTACCTTCTGATTTTTTCTGGAATGGTTTAATCATTCCAAGAGCTTCTTTAATCTCTGTAACTCTATCTCCCAGAGCTGAGACAAGGCTCATCGCAACCCTTACAGTGACATGCCTTCTCTCTATTTCTTCTCTATGTCTGACTGGAGCAAATAAACCAACTTTTATTTTTGCATAGGGCGTGACAGCCTCCTCTTTAATTGCATTAAGAATTGCAGAATAAATTTCCCTTGCCTTTGAATTGCCAAAAAGGTCAACATAATCGAAGTTAAGGGCTTCAGAATAAATTTCTCTTGCTATTTCCTGCATTCTGGAGGCTTTAATATCAGAGTAAAAAAATTCTGTGAAATTAAGACTTTTAAGCTCTTTCAGTGCCCTTTCTTCACTGCCATAAGCATTGATAATCTCCTTCTCCAGACTTTCTCCAACTCCTTTAATATTCTTCAGAATTCCCATATCAATACTCCCATGAAAAAATAGGGTCAAAGTAGTCTGCCAGAAATTTAATATCTATTCTCTCAAAAACTTCACCACCAGTATATATATCATAGTTCTTACTGATAGCTGCCAGAATATGCCTCGGAAGCCCCTCCTTTACTGCGTGTTCAAGGCATTTTTCAGCACTGGAAAATTTTCTCCTTACATATACTGCCCATCTGTCGTCTTTAATGAATGGCATACACAGTGCTCTTTCACCCTTTCTATACTTCTCAAGAAATTTATTTTCATGGACGCTTGCGACACCCGGACCAATGTGAAGCTTTGCTTCAGGTAGCTTCAGAGATTCCAGTTCGAACAGTATTGTAATTTTTTTCTCCACATGATAGCTTCCACCCAGCATACTAAATCCGTGAAGTTTCAGTTGTTTCGAGAGATTTTTGAGTGTTTTTTTCACCTGTGGATATAGTATGTCATCAATTACCACGGGTGAGTGAAAGCTCAGAGCAATGATTTCCGAACTTCTTTTTCTGAATTTCAATACAATAAATTTCGCCTCAATTTTCCTTTTTTCTGGGAAAAAAAACTTTTCATCCGGCTTCTTCAGGTATTCTCTGCTGGCATGAATAAAAAGAGCAAGTTTTTGTCTGGATAGAGCACTTGCCACATTTCTATTCGCATCTACAGGGTCAATAAAAATAAGAGCATCTCCTCTGAATTTTTTCACTTTTTCCTTATCAATATTTCCAAAGCCGAGAACCTCGCCGAACTTCATTTTTGAAACATGTTCTATAAGACCTTCAAAACTACCAAATTTTATTATGAGGAGCTCGCAGAGGTAGCCTGAAAAACCCTCAACTCTGGCCTCTGCACCATAAGCACCTATACCTTTCAGAAACTGCTTGAAGAGTCTGACATCATTCTCCTTACCCTCTATCCTTTTTATGACAAAATCATGGTGAAAGGGTGTTCTGTCAACTGCACTCAACATTGAAGAGGGCGAACTTACGGCATAGCAGGGAACAATTTCGATGTCAAAACCCATATAGGCTCCTCGAATATATGGATGTTCAGCATAGTGCTTCTCACTATGCTCCAGAACATGCCTCCCGATATGCGTTACAATCTCTTCCATTTTAGCTTTTGAATATTCCTCTGAAAAGAAAAGAAAGAAGTCAATGTCCTTATCATCCCTGAGCCATGTATCCCTTGCCGAAGAACCCAGAAGCCTTACATAGAGCCTTTCATCATAACCCCTTGCTTTAATCTCTATCTTTTCTCTTAACTCTTCAACCAGAGCTTTGAGCTGCTGCTTCTCATCAATGGCTGGCACTATTTTTTTAAGCACCTTCTTCATGGGTTTAGATGTCTCTTCAAAGATTAAAAGTTTAACCCCTGGATGAGTAATACAGCTTGTGAGTAATACAGCCAACATCCACTCACCATCATAATATCATTGTGAGGTGAAATGCCAGATATTATAAATCAGATTACTCTTGTTACTTTACATACGTAAACATAAAGTTTACAAAGGTAAAGTATGGTAACGCAAAAACAGGTTTCAATTCTGAGGAGGTTATACAGGCATGCGAGAAGCCTCAAAGTTTACTCCACCACTCTCAAGCAGGAGGCTCTTGCCAGAGAGCTTGGCATAAGCAGACAGGCACTTAGTTCCCATTTAAGGGAACTCAGGGAGCAGGGATATCTGCGCACAGGCAGGGGCTTTATAGATATAACAGATAAAGCTCTTGTAGAAATTGGCAAGGCTGGAGACGAAGCCTTTGTTCTAATCAGAGTTAAACCGTCCTCACGGAAGAAAATCTTTGAAGAAATTAGAAAGTTAAATTCAGAGAGGATATATAGAGTTACAGGAAATTTGGATATTATTGCAGTGGTGGATGTTGAAAAGCTTAAAGAATTTCTCAATGGAGTTGAAAGACAAGAAGGCATAGAGGTTATCTCCTCACATGTTGTTATAGAAATGCATCAGGTGTGATTATGGGAAAGATAACTATAAATGAAAAGTACTGCAAGGGCTGCAACATATGTATAGAGTACTGCCCAATGAAAGTCTTTGAATCAGGTGAGGAACCAAACCAGAGAGGCTACTTCGTGCCGGAAATTGTTCACCCGGAAAGATGCACAAAACTTATGGTAAGCAAGCATCTAAAGAGGAATGTGTGTGGCCTCTGTCAGGAGATGTGTCCTGACTTTGCCATTGAGATTGATATATATGCCGAGGAGGAACAATGCATATGAAGGGCAAGCTGTTTCTTCAGGGTAATATTGCATGTGCTGAAGGTGCCATTGCCGCAGGAATGCGCTTTTTTGCAGGCTATCCCATAACACCGAGCACTGAGGTGGCTGAATGGCTGGCAAAGAGACTTCCAAAGCTCAATGGTGTTTACCAGCAGATGGAGGATGAAATAGCCAGTATCTCAGCCATAATAGGAGCGAGATGGGCCGGAACCAAATCCATGACTGCCACATCTGGCCCGGGGTTTTCACTTATGATGGAAAACATTGGCTATGCTGCCATGACTGAAACCCCCATAGTGATTGTGAATGTGCAGAGAAGCGGCCCAAGTACAGGGCAGCCAACCCTGACAGCCTCCGGTGATATTCTCCAGGCTATGCATGGTTCCCATGGTGACTATGAGGTTATACTCCTCTCTCCTAACTCTGTCCAGGAGATGTTTGACCTGACTGTCGAGGCGTTCAACCTGAGTGAGCGCTATAGAGTGCCTGTGCTCCTTATGAGTGACGAGGTTGTAGGGCACATGCGTGAAAATGTTTATCTGCCTGAAAGGGTTGAGAGCTATGACGCACCACTCAGCGAGAAAGGTGTTGACTACTTTAAAGCTGACCCTGAGACCCTTGTACCAGAAATGCAGGTTTTTGGAAAAGGCTACAATGTACATGTCACAGGTTTAACACATGACGAAAGAGGTTATCCAAATACAAACGAACAGGAAGTTCATTCAAAGCTTGTTAGAAGATTATGTAAGAAAATTACAGACAATGCTGAAGAAATTGTGAATTATGAACTTAGCTATGGTGAAGATGCCGAGGCTATGGTTATAGTCTATGGCGCTGTTTCAAGGTCCGCTATGGAAACTGTTCTGAAGCTTAGAAAGAAAGGAAAAAAAGTTGGTCTTCTGAGGCTTATAACTCTCAATCCTCTGCCAGAGAAACTTATAAGAAAGCTCACACGTCATGCAATACCCATCATTATTGAGATGAATCTCGGGCAGATAAAGAAAGAGATTGAGAGAATTTCTAAAAGAAAGATTTACTTCCATGGTAAAATAGGTGGTGAACTTCCTTCTCCAGAGGAGATTGAAGGATTCATAGGAGGAGTGATGAAATGGTAGTCCACCCTTCTGTTACTTTTCTGAGAGAAGAAAGACTTCCGCATATTCTATGCGAAGGCTGTGGAATAGGTACAATAGTCAATGCTCTCCTCGAGGCAATATCAGAGCTTGATGTGGATAGAGAAAAGCTTGTTTTTGTCTCTGGTATAGGCTGCTCCTCAAGAGTTCCTGGATATCTGAAGTTTGACTCACTGCACACCACCCATGGAAGAGCGCTTGCCTTTGCCACCGGTTTAAAGCTGGCAAACCCCGAGCTTGAAGTTATTGTTATAACGGGTGATGGCGACATGGCAAGTATCGGTGGAAATCACTTTCTCCATGCTGCAAGGCGCAATATAGACATTTTAACCATCTGCGTAAATAATCATACCTATGGTATGACAGGTGGTCAAGCCTCACCGACAACACCCAGAAAATGGAAAAGCACTACCACACCTTATGGAGCTATTGAACCGCCCATGGATATATCAAAAGTTGCAGAGGCTGCAGGAGCAAACTATGTGGCAAGGTGGAGTACTGCATCACCCCTTCAGATTAAAGAAGCCATAAATAAGGCTTTCCAGAAGGAGGGCTTTCGCCTTGTTGAGGTTCTATCTCAGTGTCCAACTGCCTTTGGCAGGAGAAATAAGCTCAGGACTGCTATCGATATGCTGAAATGGTACAAAGACCATACAATTTCAATTGAAAAAGCAGAGAAACTTGAAGAGAAGGGTGAAGACCTCTCAGCTTTTGTTGTGGTTGGAGAGCTGGTTGACAGGAATGAACCCGGGCTGTGCCGGCTTTATGGTCTTACTGAGAAAAAGAAAGAAGAGGAGAAAAAAATAGAGAAAAGTCTGAAGAAGAGAGATGAAGTAAGGATTGATAAAGAAAAAATTCTCAGGCTACTGGAGAAACTATCATCACCCAGGGTTAGAGCTCTGATGGAGGAGGGAGAGATAGAAAAGGCGGAAAAGCTCTTAAAGGGGGAAGATGGAAAATGAGGAGAGAAATACGCTTTGGCGGCTTTGGTGGTCAGGGTATTGTCACAGCAGGTATAATTCTTGCAAGGGCTGCAGCTCTCCATGAAAATCTGAATGCACTCCAAACTCAGAGTTATGGCCCGGAAGCCAGAGGAGGCGCCTCGAAGTCTGAAGTTATTATAAGCGATAGCGAAATTTACTACCCAAAAGTTAATAAACCTGAGATTTTTGTATGTATGAGTCAGCAGGCTTTAGAGAAGTATTTTAAGGACTTCGGTGGTATTCTCATATATGATAGCTCTCTTATCAAAAATGTATCTAGGGGAGTAAAAGCATATAGTATTCCTGCCACAATGCTTGCAATGAAGAAACTTGGTAAAACAATATTTGCAAATATTATAATGCTTGGTGCCCTTGTAGATATAACTAAAATCGTGAGCAGAGAAGCCCTGAAGAGTGCAGTCCTCGAAAGTGTACCCAGAGGCACTGAGGATTTGAATCTGAAGGCATTGAAAATAGGGTTTGAAGAAGGTAAAAGAGCTCTGGAGGTTGAAAATGGAAATTCTTGAAAAGATTGCTGATAAGCGTGAGATGTGGCATCTGATAGCAGAATGGAAGAGAAATAGAGAAAGAGTTGAAAAGATACCTGAGATAGACAATGATGTGCTTGATATGCTTTTAGAAAGAGCAGGGGATATTGCATATAATGAAACAAAAGAAGGTATTTTAAGAGCTGCAAAGGACCTTGTAGAAGCTGAAGAAGAGGAAGAGGTTGACTCAGCCATCGTCGGGCTTATTGTTCAGGCAGAAAGAAAGAAGATGGCTATTGATGTGATTAAACATGTCAAAGCAGAAATAAGCAAGCGTGAAAAATAAACAATTCACTTTAAATTCTTTAAACATTCTATAACTAATTTTACCATACTTTTTCTCCCATCGCCATTGGCAGCATAAATCTTTGAGTTTTCAACATGGGCATAACCATTAATCCTTTCAATACAGCTGGAGCAGAAAAAGATAGATTTATTATCCACCTCTTCAACTGTACTTGAAAACTTCATATTGCATATATCATTACTGCAATGTCCCAGCCCCAGAGTATGACCAAGTTCATGGAGAGCCTCTTTGAGAAATCTTTCAAGAAAGATGTCACAGTCGCACTCTCTGTTATAATATTTCTCCCTAAGGCGAACAGGAGAAATAATTGCATTCCTTCCTCCAAGTTCAGCCAGACCAAAAATATAGTCAACACTCCTTACAGTAATATCCTGATTCAGTACGGCAAGTACTCTGGTCGCCTGTGTCGAATGACTTGCAAGATAATCAAGCACATAGTCAGCCATTACCTGTCTATTATTATTTAAAGTGATAGGAAGTTCGACAGGAGAAGATATCAAAATATCATCAAAATACTCTGTCAGCTCATATCTGAGATATTTCAGCCATGACCTCTGAACTTCACCAATGGGTAAGATTTCAAGCATTACCATTCATATATAATATTTAAATTAACTGTTTAAAATTTTTTTATATACGTACAACATTTTATTTAAATTATTGAAGAAAAAAATTAACCTCTGGCTTACTGCCGTTCATCTGGCCTTCCCATAAAACCTCTGGCAATAATATATATTTCTGCACTTCCACTCCTGCTCGCCTTAGGCTTTGAAGATTTCACATAACGAAATCTTTTCTTTACTTCTGCTCTTAAATCTTCTATACCCTCACCCTGAAAAACTTTAAATAGAAGGTTCCCACCATGCCTCAAAAGTTTATCTGATATTCCAATTACATTCTCACACAGTTCAATACTTTTAAAGTGGTCTATATCCCATACTCCTGAAATATCAGGGGAGGCATCACTTATAACGGCATCAGCAATAGGAACAATCCTCTTTATTTCTTCTATTGTTTCTTCCCTCGTGAAATCACCCTGAATCTCTGTGACATTTTCATATCTGAGAGATTGCATACGACTAATATCAACAGCAACAATCTTACCTTCTTCACCAACAATCTCCCTTGCTACCTGGGTCCAGCCTCCCGGTGCAGAGCCCAGCTCCACAACATTGTAACCCTTCTTAATAATTCTAAACTTTTTGTTGAGCTGCTTTAACTTGTAACTTGCCCTTGAACGGTATTCTTCATCCTTTGCCTTTCTGTAATAGTAATCTCTTTTCTTGTCTCTCATCCAGCGTTTTCCCATGGCGTTCTATAGAAAAGTACCCTTGACTATATTTTTTATGAGAAACATCGCAGAAAACCAACGACTTTAGTCGTTGGATGAATGTGTTACTAATTGAATAATGAATCGTAAATTTTAATCTATTGATGAAAATAAGCATAAAGTTTATATACTTATAAAAACAGTAGAAATATAATGAAAAGTGGATGTATAATGCATAAGAGCTACAAATACAGGTTGTATCCGAACAAAGAGCAGAGAGTTGCATTAGAGGCGACTCTGGATACATGCAGACATTTGTATAATAACGCTCTTGCAAGCAGAAAACTACAGGCAGAATTGTATCAACTGCCTATAGAAAAACAGTGGATTACAGTAAAGAAGCAGAGTAAGGCTTTACCAGTACAGAAAAAAACTAATGAGTATTTACCTCTTGTTCATAGTCAAGTGTTGCAGGATGTCTTGAGAAGAGTTAATAAATCATTTGATAACTTCTTTAGACACCTTAAAAGCCATGAAAAGCCTGGATTTCCACGCTTCAAAAGCTATAATAGGTATAATAGTTTCACATACCTACAGACAGGCTTTAAAATAGTGGGTAAGAAGCTGGAGTTATCAAAGATTGGTAAGGTAAATATTAAGCTTCATAGAAGCCTGACAGGAAAGATTAAGACCTGCACAATAAAGAGAGATATAGATGCCTGATATGCAAGCTTCTCTGTTGAAATAGATGATTCCTTACCAGAAAAAACAGTAATAAAATCAGCAGTGGGTATTGATGTGGGTATAAATCCACTTGTTGCATTGAGTAATAAAGACAAAAAATCACCACCAAAGTTCTTATTACAATCAGAACACAAGCTGGCTAAAGAGCAGCGTAAGCTATCACGAAAGCAGATAGGCTCACATAATAGAAACAAGCAGAGAATTAAAGTGGCTAAGGTTCACAGACATGTCAGACAGCAAAGGGCAGATTTTCATCAAAACCTTAGCAGGAAGCTTGTGGAGAAATACGATTTTATTGCCTTTGAAGATTTGAAGATAAAAAACATGATGAGAAATCACCATTTAGCTAAATCCATATCAGACGTGTCATGGAATATGTTACAATCGTTTACTGCGTACAAGGCAGAGTGGGCTGGTAAAGTAGTAACTTTTGTAAATCCTAAAAACACATCTCAAGAGTGTAGCAGTTGTGGTAAAATAGTCAAGAAAAACCTCAATATTAAAATACACCACTGTCCTTACTGTGGGTTAGTTCTTGATAGACATGTTAATGCTGCAATAAATATATTACACAGAGGATTGAAAAAAATAGGGTTGGGATACACCGATTTAATGCCTGTTCGAGGTCTAGCACTGGATACACCTATGACTCAGGAAGCCAACGAATTTAGTCGTGGGTAGTTCACGTTAAAGTGTTACTTAATAATAGATGCAATATGGAAGAAAAGCTTATTCATATGGGATGTATGATTTACAACAGATTTCCAGACTACGAAATATCAGCAAAGGCTGTACTCGGAGCTATTGGAATTAAAGCAAAAGATATGCATAACTTTGCCTGCTGTTCCTCAACAATAGTCCCCAGCTTCAGTGATGAATGGATTTATCTTGCCTCATACAATCTGGCTCTGGCTGAAAAAGAAGGTTTGAATATTGTTACTCTGTGCGGTACCTGCACAGCAACTTTCAAGAGAGCAAACTATGAACTTGTAAGGGATGAGGCTCTTCTAAAAAAGGTTAACTCCCGTCTTGAAGAGGTGGGTTTAAGCTATAGCGGAAAAACAGAGGTTAAGCATATTCTTGAAGTTCTTGTTGAGAAACTTGACGAACTTAAAGCTGTTATTAAAAACAGGCTCGACCTCAGGATTGCTCTTCAGCATCCATGCAATGTTTTCAGACCAGATTATATAGCAGAGTTTGACAATCCTCTTGAACCTGAGGCTATGAGGAAGATTCTCAGACTTACAGGAGTGGAGATTATTGATTACCCTGAAGAATATCAGTGCTGTGGCTCAACCATAACAATGGTGAATGAAAGTCTCGGGGCACGGGCAGGAGCAGAGAAGCTTATATCTGCCAATAAAGCAGGTGCAGAGTTCATATGCGTGGCATGTGGCAACTGTGCCTTTCTATTCGATAAGAAGCTGGATGAAATAAAAAAGTTTGAGCCAGAGGTAAACATAAAAACTATTTTTATAACCCAGATCCTTGCCCTTGCTCTTGGAATTAAAAATAAAGCAGCCCTGGATATAAGAGGTGTAGAAGTTGAATGAGCTCCCTCCGAACTGCCTGAAATGCGGAAAGTGCAGAGAAGTCTGTATAGTCGAGAAGCTCAGGCACGAGGTTAAATTTTCTGTTCTTGAGCGGAAAGATAGCTTTCTCTGCGCTTCCTGCTGGAGATGTATGGAAGTATGCACTGCAGGTATTGATATCTACAGTTTAATGATGGAAGCCAGAAAAAACAAACAATTGCCAGAGAGCTTTGAAATGAGTATAAAGAACATTCTTGATACTGGCTACTCCATGCCAATGCGTGGCATAGCTTCAATTAGAGAAATGTATGGCCTCGCTCCACTTGAACATCCTTCAGGCAGGATTATAGGTACACTCCTGAAAGGAGTTAAAGAGAGACTGAAGAAGGCTTAACCTGAATCATCTACTATCCAAACAGAGGGAACATATTTGGGTTAGAACCATGTGATAATGAAGATGGTGGTGCTACTTTAGAGCCATTTGATAGATGTACTGATAGATTTGAGCTATGT
Organism: archaeon BMS3Bbin15; assembly: GCA_002897955.1. Taxonomy (NCBI): domain Archaea; species archaeon BMS3Bbin15. The sequence goes on along the minus strand of BDTY01000024.1, from coordinate 4,530 downwards.
GCAGCCGATAGCATACCATAATGGAATAATATAACAGAGATAATGGAGCCGATTACTGCTGCCCACAGTATTTTTCTCAGTGTTTTTCTATTATTCTTAACCATATATTCCACCCCCATGAGAGCATATCTCAATACTGAATATATTTTTACGCCTGCTTCAGAACCTTTTTTAATATTTATGACCTGAAGTTTTTGTAACATAAGGAGGAGTTATTAGGCAATATAACAAGAGGAGCAACGCATAAACCACCTTCCATATGCTATAGGAGTCAGGTGAATCACCATTAGCAGGAATAAGAAGAACTAATTAGAAGTAAGTTTCCGAAAACTATAAACTCCTGGCTATTTTTATAAATTTCTCAAGCTTCTCAGGGTCCTTCCTGCCTAGCTGCGACTCCACACCTGATGAAACATCAACAGCAAATGGCTTTACAGCTTCTATAGCTTCTGCAACGTTATTCGGGGTAAGACCACCTGCGAGAATTACAGGTTTATCCAGAGCAACTACAATCTCCCTGGCAATATCCCAGTCCAGAGTCTTTCCGGACCCACCTCCAGTTTTCGAAGGTGTGTCAAGGAGTATGGCATCTGCCCAGCGTTGATGCCTTTTTGCCTCTTTTATGCTGTGTTCATCTTCTACATGTATGGTTTTTATAATATTGCAGGGAACATTTATTTTTATCTCATGAATAAACTTTGGCTCGACATTATTATGAATCTGTAAAAACTCAGGACGCAGTGTAATGTACAGGTCCAGAGCTTCTTTGATACTCTGCGGCATTATAACAGCCACACCAACAGTGGTGAAGGGGAGCTCTTCAAAGATTGTAGCAGCTTTTTCAGAGTCAATATTCCTCGGCGTATCCACAGGTACGTCAACTATAACTCCAACATAATCTGCACCAAGTTGTGCAGCCAGTTCTATATCTTCAAGATTTGTGTTTCCACATATTTTAACTCTGACCATGAATATGCCTCCACTAAAGTCAAAAAGTTAGCATATTAAAAGAGATTGAAATAGCTGATTTCTGGCATAACTTTATATTGCCAGTTGATAAACTTCAGATTGATTAATATGAAGCTAATCAGCAAAGTTCCGGCAGTATGTGCAAGCATAATAGAGCACAGTGTTGAAGAGTTCTTGAGAAGCGTGAGACAGGTAGAAGAAGCAGATTTTATAGAAATAAGAGCTGACGGCCTTAAAGTAAATAGTCCAAGAGAATATCTGCCCGAGACCAGAAGGCTTCTTAACAATGTTAGGGCCCAGAGTGAACTTCCAGTGCTTTTAACTGTAAGGAATGAAAAAGAAGGTGGAGTTTTCGCAGGTAGTGAAAACGAAAGAGCAAGAGTTCTAATGGAGTCCATGAAGCTTGTTAACAGCATAGATATAGAGCTAAGAATGCAGTCAGACATACGAGATGAAATTGTTAAAGAGGCAAAGAAGAACAGGGTGGATACTATAATCTCATACCATGACTTCAACTCAACACCTGAGATTGAAACACTTCTGAGCATTCTCGAGAAAGAAGAAAGTGAAGGAGCAACTATAGCAAAAATTGCAGTAAAGGCTAATTCAGAAAAGGATGTCCTTGTATTATTGAATATGCTACAGGAAGCTAAGGAAAGAATCAATATTCCAGTTATTGGAATTTCTCTGGGTAGAGAAGGAAGGATTTCAAGAGTTGCAGCACCTTTACTTGGTTCAATTGCCACCTATGGATATGTAAACAGAGAGACAGCACCAGGACAGATTGAAGTTAAAAAATTGAAAGAGATTATTGAACTGATGAAGTGAAATGTGCAATATAAATTCAAAAACAAGGGTTTTTGCAGTTATAGGCTCTCCCATTGAGCACAGCATATCACCAGAGATTCACAACTCCAGCTTTTCAGAGCTTAAACTTAACTATGTATATGTTGCATACAGAGTTGAAAGATTATATCTCAGGGAGGCTGTGGAAGGCTTCAAGGCACTGGGCTACTCCGGAGTGAATGTAACCATTCCACACAAGATTGAGATTATGAGTTACCTTGAGGAAATTTCTCCTGAATCCAAAGAAATAGGTGCAGTAAATACAATTGTATTCAAAAATAGCAGGGCCACAGGTTACAATACTGATGGCACAGGTGCTCTTCTCGCCCTGAGAGAAGCTGGAGTTAAAGTTGAAAATAGCAGGGTGGTAATTCTGGGCTATGGAGGGGCAGCAAGAGCTATTGCAATCACCCTGGCGATGAGAGGTAATATTGAAAGCATAGCTATAGCAGGAAGAAATGTTAAGAAAGCAGGAACTCTGGCAGAAGATATAAAAAAGCTGGGTATTCCTGCTCAATCCTGCAGTATAACAGGCGTTGAGAATATCATCAAAGACAGCAATATTCTCATCAATAGCACGCCTGTAGGCATGAGTCCTGAAACAGAAGAAACTCTTCTAACCAGAGAAAAGCTCCATTCAGAGCTTGCTGTTATGGACATAGTTTATACCCCTCTTGAAACCAGACTTCTTAAAGAGGCAAAAAAAGCAGGATGCAGAACTGTAGATGGGCTTGGAATGCTGATACACCAGGCTGCTGAGGCTGAAAGGCTATGGCTTGGAGTTGAGCCTGATATTTCAGTTATGAGGAATGCTGCCATGAAGGCTCTGAAGCTTTCCTAGCTTAAGGCTCATATCTACCCATCTGGCTGCCGTTGTTATATAACTCAGGGAGATAATATCAGGTTTAAGCCTGGCATAGCTATTAAGATTTTCAATTGTTACTCCTCCTGAAACCTCCACTATTACATCATAGCCAGACTGATTTATCAGAAGAAGCGCATGTTCCACCTGCTCAGGAGTAAAGTTATCCAGCATAACTATGTCTGCACCGGCATTACAGGCCTTAACAGCTTCTTCGGCTGATGCCACTTCAACCTCAACTTTCTTTGTAAAGTTTTCTTTTGCACTGGCTATGGCATCTTCAAGCTCTACAAGAACCAGATGGTTATCCTTTATAAGAATCAAATCATCAAGATGAAATCTGTGGGTCAAACCCCCGCCGAGTTTTACAGCCTTCTTCTCAAAATAGCCAAAGCCAGGTGTGGTCTTTCTTGTGCATGAAACTCTTACCCCATACCTGTCTGCTATTTCCACTGCTCTTTTTGTTGTTGTTGCTATTCCACTCATTTTCATAAGAATATTCAGAAGAACTCTCTCAATATTAAGCATGGCTTTAGCCCTGCCCGAGATTTCAATCAAAACCTCTCCCTTCCCAAAGACTTCTCCATCTTCTTTCTTCTGGCTGAAGCCAAGACCAATGTGCTCAAGAAGTATTAATGCTTCCTTCATACCTGCAAGAACCCCAGCTTCTTTTGCCAGAATCACAGCTTCAGCATCATTTTCCCCTATAATGCTATCTGTCGTAATATCTCCATAACCCAGGTCATCTCTGAGATACGACAGCAACCTTTCAATAATAATCACATCCTCCATAGTATCACAATCTTTTTATTATTCTTTAGATATAATAAAGCTATGCGTGCTCTTCTTGTCATTGATATGCTCAAGGATTTTATTTACAAAGATGGTGCTCTTCCCGTTAATGGGGCAAAAAAGCTAATAAGTCCAATAAATGAGAAAATCAGAGAATTTAGAGGAAAAAATGAACCCGTAATTTTTATATGTGATTCCCACGATGAGATGGACGAGGAGTTTGATGTGTGGGGAAGGCATGCTGTTGAAGGCACCAAAGGAGCAGAAATTATTGATGAGCTTGACAGAAGAGAGTATGATATAGTTGTGACTAAAAAGAGGTTTTCTGCTTTTTACAACACAGATTTAGAAAAAACCCTCAGAGGCCTTAATGTGGATACTCTTATAATTACAGGAGTGCTCACAGATATATGTGTTCTTCACACCGCAGCTGATGCTGCCATGAGAGGCTTCAAGGTGATAGTGCCTGAAAACTGTGTTGCCACAGTTGATGAAGAAAAACAGAAATGGGTTCTCAGGCATATTAAAGAGGTTCTGGGTGGCAGAATTGATTAATAATAATGAAGTCGAAGAGGCTCTCAGCAAGGTAATAAGTATAATACATTCTAAAAGTATAGTTGAGCTTGATATGGTGGAGACTGTGAATATAGATGGGAATAGTGTTTATGTCACACTGAGACCTCCCGAAAACTGCCTCTGTCCCTATCCCTTCTTCCTTGCAGCACTTGCAGAGAAGAGAATTAAAAAGATTGAGAATGTGGATAAAGTAAAGGTGGATGTGATTCTAAAGTGAACTACCCACGACTAAATTCGTTGGCTTCCTGAGTCATAGGTGGAGCTTGTGCTAGACCTCGAACAGGCATCAAATCGGTGTATCCCAACCCTACTTTTATCATTCCTCTATGTAATATATTTATGGCAGCATTAACATGTCTATCAAGAATCAACCCACAGTAAGGACAGTTATGTATTTTAATATTAAGGATTTTCTTGACTATTTTACCACACGAGGAGCATTCTTGAGACGTGTTTTTAGGATTTACAAAGGTTACTACTTTACC
>BDTY01000023.1 GCA_002897955.1 archaeon BMS3Bbin15 | reverse complement strand
AAAAGCGATATAGAGAAACTGGCAAGAGCTACAGGAGCAACAATAGTAACAAACCTTGTGGATATATCTGAAAAGGACCTGGGATATGCTGGCATGGTCGAGGAAGTGAAAATCGGCGATGACGAAATGGTCTTTGTGAGAGAGTGTAAGGAACCTAAAGCTGTGACAATACTCGTGAGAGGAGGAACCGAACATATAGTGGATGAGGTTGAGAGAGTTATAGACGATTCTCTGGGTGTTGTAATTTCTGCCATAATATATAGAAAGGTTATTGCAGGAGCAGGAGCATCTGAAGTTGAAACTGCCAGAGTGCTAAGAGACTATGCAAAAAGCGTAGGCGGAAGAGAGCAGCTTGCAATAGAGGCATTCGCTGACGCTATGGAAGTTATACCCAAAGCACTGGCTGAAAACGCAGGACTCGACCCCATAGATGTTCTTGTCGAACTAAGAACAAAGCATGAGGAGAATAGAGATATAGGGTACAATGTTATGACAAAAAGGCTGGAGAATATGATTGAAGCCGGGCTCATAACTCCCACAAATGTCAAAACTCAGGCTATCGACAGTGCAAGCGAGGTTGCAGTGATGATTCTTAGAATAGATGATGTAATAGCTGCCAGCGGCCTTGGGAAGGGAGGCGCCGGAGAAGGAGGCTTTTAATAAACCCTCTCTTTCCAATTTTTATGGAGTTACTCCATAAATGTGCACATGAAGGGGTCTCTGGCAAGAAAATCCCCGTTTAATTCAGCCCTGTATCTACAACCTCCCCTACACTCTCTGAGGTTTATACATTCCCGGCATTCCAGTTCCTGTAAATCTGGAACAAAATTTTTAACAACTTTCTTCCAGCCTTCCATAAGCGAAATTTTACCAATTCTGCCCAAACTCCTATCAAAGAAGCCACATTTTGTTATACTTCCATCAACACTTACAGACATCAGATGAGAACCACATGCAAAATTCTCACTCCCAAGATGCATTTCATTGGAAAAGCCATAGCTAGAATATATTCTGGCTGCTTCTTTATAATCAGGAATAAGCTCCTGCCTGACTTCAAGATTACCTTTGGATGAGGGTACATCGAGGCTCCAGCCTTCAATATCAAGTTCTTCAATTAATTCCGAAAGTTCCGGGAATTCCTTAAGATTACGGGAGTGAATCATAGTGGCTATCGAAACCTCAACGTATTTTCTGGCATTTTTTATCCCTTTTATTGTACTTTTGAAGGTTCCCCTTCCTCTCAGGATTTCATGCCCTGTTTCAAGACCATCAAGACTAATCTGCACCATGTGAACATATACGCCAAGCTTTTCTGCCATACTTTCTGTGAGAAGTGTTCCATTTGTGAAAACCTCAATTCTCAGGGGTTTCTTCGATGCATATTTCAGGATATCCCAGAAGTAACTGCTGAGAAGGGGTTCGCCACCAGTTATCAAAAGCTTCCATCCCACCTCAGAGAACTCATCTATTATTTTAAAAGCAAGCTTTTTTTCCATATCAATATCACTTTTCTTTCCAAGGTAGCAGTGGGCACAGTCAAGATTGCATTTTGTTGTTATGTGCATCTGGAGATACCTGAGAGAAGGTTTAGAATTTTCTACAACATTAAACATATCATAAGTATGTTTCATCTGGCTGTCTTCTATACATCCTTCAGAGACCAAGAAATCAATCAGTTCTTTAACTTCCTTTGAAGGGTTTCCTATAATAGATTCCAATGAATTCTTACCTGTGAAATATTTCAGGAGGTCAAAGGCTTCAGAATCCAATTCATAGATTTCATCTTTTAAATAATTATACAAAAAAGGAGATTCAGCCATCTTCAAGGCCGAATTTTTAAGTTTGGGATACATCAGAGATCATCAAGTGTTATTTTTTTCTGTTCCACAAGTTTCTTTGCTTCTTTGAAGGCTGCACATTCCAGCTTCTCTTCTTCTTTATAAAAATCACACTTGGTACACACTCTTGTTCTCACTTCTTCAGTTAGCCCCATATATTTCATCTCACCAGTTATCTGTATATAAAGTATAGTATAAAAGATTTACCATAAAATTGCTACTTTTTATATATCTGTGTTATTTTTTACAGCATTTTTATAATCACGTAACAAATACTCCCTTTCTGGTATTCTTAACTTCTCTATAAAAGGGTTGTACTCGGGAAGTTCCTGAAGAAGCCTTTTAGTTATATAAAGACGGAGTTCAGGTCTTTCAAGAGCTTTATATACTACGGCAAGGGGCGATGATTCTCTTTCAAGCTCGAGCTCTTCAGCCTCCATGGCAATTTTTACTATAAGATAAGGTGAGGTGTTAAGAGCTCTAACAAGAGGGTCATATTTTATCCTATCATAAATCTCGTCAAGACTTTCATGCAACATATCTCCTATACTCCATGTGTATAGGGAGTGAGCTCCAGGGTATACAAGACCATCGTCACTAACCTCTATTCCAATGAGGGGCAGGGGTTCAGTAAACTTTCCTTCGAGAAATTGCTTCACTTCCCTTCTGAAACCCGGAAATTCAAATTCTTCAAGGGCAGAAGCTTTGCCTATACTTTCAACAGCAGTATAGAAGATAAGAATTGGCTGGACTTCCTGCTCCGTGGTACCACGAGGCACAAGATACATATAGGCTTTCAGTAATGCCGGCTTTGTTATAATATCGCTACCTTCAATAATAGGTATTTCAATACCTTCTTTATAGAACTTCTCCCCCAGACTGACTGTATACCCATTTTCTTCAAGTCTGAGAATTAACTGGACAAGAGGGTCAGGATAAACAGATAGCTTTGTAAGGAGAACAAGTTCAATTTCAGGGATTTTCTTCTGTATAACATTGATAACATTAATCAGATATTCAACAGGCACATTCTGATAATAATTTCCTCTTTCATCATGGAAAACCTCCTGGTGGAAGGCATCTAAACTAAGCTGAAGGGATAGATGAAAGTTTTTATTTGTATTTTTCTTTATAGCTCTATCAATCCTGCTGAGAACTTCATATGCTTTTTCTTCAGAGGATGCCCATATACCACTGGTAGTTATATCAATTCTGGAGTTTGCTCTGGAAATCAGGTCTTCAAGCCTATCAAGCTCGAGGAAAGGCTCACCTCCAGTTACTGTGACTATCAGGTTCTCTTTATTTGCAAAAGTCTTTACTTCCGAGGCAATACGCTTAAAATCCTCAGGAGTTATACTTTTACCCCTCTCCTCTGGCTTTGATTTCCAGGCTGCAACACAGAAGCGGCAGTTATTAACACAAAGCTCTGTAGGTACTATTCCAATATTCATAAGTTCAATACTGGTTTCAGGGCCCATATTTTCTCTCAAAAATTCAATTATGTTTAATCTTTCTCTATCATGGAGAGTGTCAATTAACTTATATAACCTTCTTTTTTCGTCTATAATTTTTTGAAAATTTTCTGTTTCATTTTTATCCAGATTCAGCCATTTCCAAGAAGCCTTCACCATCTTTATAATCTCAGATTTTTCATCTTCAGGTAGCTGGGGATATTCAATATTCACAGCCAGAGCTATCTTATCTTCTAGGCTTTTTCCTGAAAGTTCTGAGTACTTATCAAGTGGCCAGCCTGTGAACTTTAAAAATTCTCTGGTTTCTCTATGATTTCCTGTGCGGTCAAGATAATCAAAGGTGAATATTATCATCACAAGGTAGGCTAACGCCTGATGAAAGCCCTTCTCATCAAATTTCCTCTGGATTTTAGAAAGTATAAGATAAATATAGGTATTTTTATAATCAATATAAAGCTCTTCAGGGATTTTAACCTTCTCTCTACGTATTGAATATTCTAGATGAGTTTCAGTCTCTTGATTCATGGAAAAGGATTGAAATCTTCACGTTTATTAATTTTACTCCGCAACTATACCTGCAACTTTCTCAATAATTTCAGAAGGCGTTGTACCCAGCACTCTTATCATCGCCTCCTTACCAGTACCCCCTCTGTCATATATAATATCAACAGCTTTCACTGCCTTCTTCAGAGCACCGGCTGTTCCCCATTCCATAGTACTTTTTCCAGGTGGCTCGTCTCTTCTATCAAAGCTTGCATAACTCAGACCGGAATTAAAGCATGCCTGAAGGACATCTCTGCTGAATTTTATATTTAAACACGCTCTTATTTCAGAATAAAATTTTGAAGCTGCAAGGATAACTCCTGCTATATGTTTTGATGCACCAAATTCAACACAGCCAGATGTACGGGCTTTTCCTCTAACTTTTACTATTCTGCCATTGAGGGCTGCAATATCTCCAGTTGTTTCTGGATTTTTAAGAGCATATCCAAAGTTCATACCAACTTCAGGTATAAGCATGTCAATATTTTTAATTTCAAGGAGTTTTTCAACATTTTTTGAAAGTTCTTCAATAACTCCTATTTTTTCAGCTTCTCTTCTGAGATTATAAAGAGGATCAAGTATTTCTGCACCTTTTCCAGAGTAGCAGGAGTTTTCAATCAGGATTTGAATATAAGTTTTTGACATCTTTACAGCATCTACGAGATTATAATCTCTTGCAATATAGGCAGTTACTGCAGCAGAATAGGCACATCCTGTGCCATGAAATTTACCTTCAATATATCTCCCTTTTAATTTATATACTCTATTATCGTAAAATAGAATATCAGTTGCACTGAGATGACCACCCTTAAGGAGGACAGGGGCATAAACACTTAACTCTTCTGAAGCTTTCTTCATATCCCCAAAATTTTTAATCTTAATTCCTGTGAGAATTTCAGCTTCCCTGATATTCGGAGTGATTAAAGCAGCTCTGGACAGTAACTTTTCTTTCAGTATGCTGAGAGCTTCTTCTTCAAGTAAAATATCACCTGAAGTGGAAACCATTACAGGGTCCACAATGAAAGGCACCTTTTTAGCATAACCGCTTACAGCAGATATTATACTACTGGAATATAACATGCCTGTTTTGGCTGCTGAAATATTAAAATCATCAAATATAACATCAATCTGACTCTTAATAAAATCTGACGTTATTTGAAAAACTTCTCTAACCTCGCATGTATTCTGAGCTGTGAGAGCGGTTATTGCACTGACACCATGAACATCCAGAGCTGCAAAGGTTTTCAAATCCTGCTGTATGCCTGCGCCTCCTCCTGAATCTGACCCGGCAATAGTAAGACAGATTTTCTTTTCCATGAATTTATTATGATTTATTTGGGCTTTTAAGTCTTTCCTTTTTAAAAGAAAAAATATGTTTAATAAAGAATAGAAAGTATTATATATTATATAAAACATAGATTATATATCAAAATTTTACAGATATGTTTTAAAAATATAATCATTATTGTAAAAGGTGAAATGAGATGAACAAATTGATATTTCAGAAGATAGGAACCGGTCTGATTCTCTACCTGAATGAGAAAAAAAGTTCAAATATCTCAGAAATTGGAAGGAATCTTCAAGCTTCTTACTCTCATCTATTTAATGTTGCAAAGGACCTTGAAGAGATAGGAATAATAAAAAGCACAAAAACAGGGAGAGAGAAGAAGCTCATGTTGACTGAAAAAGGGTTGAAAATTGCAAAACTTATTGAAGAGATTAAAGCAAATATTGAAGATAAAGATTATAAAGAAAGTGAAGAAAAATATATGCCGGCTGGCAAGCTTGAGAAATATAACCTGAGAATTAAAAAAGTACTCGATGAGATAGAAGAGAAGGGTAAAGTACTTCCAAAACATGCAAGAGTACTTGGTAGAATAAAATACTTAACTTTAAAAACAAGACCAAAAAACATAGAAAAAGTTCAGCTTAGACATGAAATTCTCCGGAAGATTGAAAGTATTCTGGGAGGAGAAAAGAATTGAGTATCAAAGCTGCTTCAGTATCTGGAAAGAAAAAAGGAATACTGGATTATATAAATAAAATGAAGTGGATATATGTTGGAGGGTATCCAGAGAACACAGACGTGGATGTAGTTGTTTTATCATCTCTTGCTGCAGCACAGAGAGAGATTAGAAATTTCCCATATTTTCTGGCAGAATTATTTTCAAAAGATATAGAAGTTGCTCTGGCCAGAGAAAATATAACTTCTTTCAAAGACAGAAATACATTTCTTATAAAAATTCTTGATTTATCCCAGAATATTTCTGAAAAAATCAGATTTGGTCTTGAAAGGAGAGTCAAATCAGGAAACCATCCAGGATTTCCTGCACCCTATGGGTACACATATAAGAATAACAGACTTATTGTTGAGAAAAAGGAGTTCTGGCATGTGAAAAAAATTTTTTCTTTATATATAAACGGAAAAAGTCTTTCTGAGATAGCAGACATTCTGAACAAAGGAAAAGTTCCGACAAAAAAAGGTAAAAACTGGAAAAAACAGACCATAGCAAAGATTCTTTCAAATCCTATATATTGTGGTTATCTGAGATGGAGCAACATTCTTGTTAAAGGTTCTCATAAAGCAATAATTTCTGAAAAGGAGTATGAGGAGGCTTTATCAAGACTGAAAGGTCTCTCATACACTCCCATAGTCAACGACGCTTTTGATTTCCAGTCCCGGTATCTCAAAGACAATGTCCCTTAAAATCACCCTGTTTTTCTTGAAATTTTCAGTTACGTAAGGGCTCCCTTACGTAACAGATATATATGAACCACCCCAATTTAACATTATGGGTAGTGAAAAATCAGCTCTTTACATCAGAGTAAGTACAGAGGAACAGGCTGAAAAGGGGGCAAGTATTGAAGCACAAGAAGAGTTTCTTGAGGACTGGGCAAAAAAAGAAGATTTTGAAGTTTACGGCACATATACTGATAAAGGCTACAGTGGAAAAAATTTGAAAAGACCTGCTCTCCAGAAACTAATCAAAGATGCAAAAAATAAAAAATTTTCAGTTGTCCTATGTTATCATAACGACAGGCTAAGCAGAGATACAAAAGATGCTCTAACAATCACCCAGGAGCTCCTCAGATATGAGGTAAGATTCAGATTTTCGAACCTGGATGTTGATATAACATCTCCTGAAGGTGAACTCTTTTTCACTCTTCAGGCCGGTTTTGCCACCTACTTCAGAAAAGACTTAGCAAGAAAGACCAAGTTTGGAATGCAGAAGATAAAGAAGGATGGATACTGGATAGGTAGAATTCCAGACCTATTTGAGGTAGAGAGAGAAAAACACACAAAGGTTACACCATCCAAGACAGCATTAAGAATTAAGGAATTGAGGCAGATGAAGTTATCATACAGAAAAATAGCCATAAAAGTTGCAGAAGAATTTGAAATTGATATAAATCACGTAAAGATTTATAGAACGCTTAAAACTCTTGAAAAATTAAAATTACAATAATCTTTGCCTTTTAAAACATACTTGTAAAAATTTCTATGAAATATTTATTTTATAACATATAGTTCATATAGAATATGTTAAACAGGTTAATTTGTCTGCGGTATGATTACAATAATCTTTTAAGTCTGAAAACATTGTTGTAAAGCTATGGCCTGTAAGTATATTATAAAACGTATGCTTTATAAAATAGTTTAAGTTTAAAAACAGAAAAATCTTGAGTTGTCATGTTTCATAATAAGGATGTGGCCGGGGTAGCCTAGCTAGGAAAGGCGCCAGATTCGAGATCTGGTGCTCGTTTGAGCCCAGGGGTTCAAATCCCTTCCCCGGCGTTATATAAAAGGAAAAGATATAAAAGAAAAGACTATCCTATATAATGCAAAGTCTCTTCCTTGGAAGGGGTCTTATACATCTCCGACATCTTTCTTTCATACTCTTCCATCTTGGCAAGTTCCTTCTCCATAGTCTTTATCTGCTCATCAAGCTCCTCGCCTGAAATCTCAATATCAATCAGTTTACTAAGTACAGACAGAATTGTTTTGGAAGCCTTGGGGTCAGGGTAGCTACCGGGAGTCTCAGCCAGCAGGCATATACTTTTAAATCCATTTTTTTCACCTAATGGAATCAAGATTCCTGCAAGGCCTGTGGCACCAAGTGTACCATCAGGAGCCTTGAGAATCTCAATATTATTTTCATCCAGTTCTTTCTTTCTCTCTTCAGAGTAAACCACACCATAGACTGCAGGCTCTTCAATCTTTTTCCCTATACCATATCCGCCAAGTGTATATATCTCTTTAACTCCTACTTCTCTGCAGAACTCAGTTATAGCCTCAGCCATATCAAAGTAACTTTCAGGGGAAGTTCCCTGATATATACCTGTGATAATAAAAATTTCTTTTTCCTCATCAAAATATATATCATTTCTGTGAAGGTCAACAAGATTCTTATCATCATAAACTACCCCCGGCAGTACAACCCCAGGGTACAAAAAGCTGCTGGAATATATATGTGCTATTTTCCTTGCCTTTGTAGAGTCTATAATCTGCTTACCAGCCATCAAGCCTACCTGTCCAACTCCAAGAAGTCCCTGAATCAGCCTGCCCTTCTTAACCTTAGGCTTCTCCAGATACTCTATAACCACGCCTTTAATTTTAAAGCCCATAGTGACATATTGTCGAATTAAATATAAAAAACTACCTTCCAGTGCTGTGCTGTTGAACTATTCATCAATCAATTTTGGACATCTTCTTATGGTATCCCAATCCACCTTGCAGCTCTCGATTTATACATACAGTACTCATCTCCATACAGGCGCTCAAGGTAAGGCTCTTCCAACAGGACAGTATACAAATGAACTATGGTAACAAATACTATAGTAAGTGCCAAAGCAAGACCTGAGCGTCCTATAAGCGATATTCCTAAAAGCATTAAAGACCAGCCAAGAAACTGCGGATTTCTACTCCATCGATATATACCTGTGGTTATAAGCTTTGAAATATCCTGTCCTGTGGACCTGCGCAGGGAACGAAACTCAATCATCCCGGCCGGCAGTATAACCGCCCCGACCACAAAGAGAATCAAACCTCCTGCCAAGGCAAATGTTCTGTTAATCGGTATTGGCCACAAACCATATAAAGACGACAGAATCACTGTTAGATGATGGAACCCCCACATAACATACCAGATAAGCAGAAGTTTGCTTGTAAATACACCTCCTCTATCGTAGGTCTTTTTTATCTCTGAAAAGACATATATGCCCAGCATCATCCAGACACCTGTGAAAATAATTAAACCCGCATAAATCCACATCATCTTTTTATCTCCTTTTAGACCAGATATCGCATAATATCTTAATTAATGAAAGTTAGGCGACACAGCAGAATTTACGAATGATATTTGAACCATATAACCACCCTTCCAGTTGCCTCTTCAGGGTTATCATCTACCCCAGAACCTAAAAATCTTTTCATCTTCGATTTCGTCTCACTCATGGGTGAAATAGAGAGTAATAATAGAATTTTTCTCATCAATCCTGCAGAAACCATAGCGCTCAAACTGCACAATACTGCCAGTTTCTTCCTTCTCAAGAAGCCTCTCCGCAAAACCGGTATCGATACCCTCAGGTTTCACAACCTTAACCTCAATATTACCATCCTCGGGCAACCAGTGAATAAGCCTTGCCTTTCTTTTTCTTGCTTCCCCGAGCTCAAAGCTCCTGAATATACCTCTGACCTTCTCTCCAACCTCAATAATTTCAATGTTGAAAGCCCCCATCAATCTTATAAAATTTCCTGGCTTTAAATTTGAGAAATCCCTTGAAGAGATGAGCACTCTTGCCTTACCAGCATTATCAGCACTTATAACAAGCCTTCTCTTACCCCTCTCTGGATAATCCGGGTGAAACGGAGCATAATTTTCCACACTCTCCGCATTTTCAACCTCAAGAATTTTAGGCTGTGCTACAAAAAAGTATCTATTTGCATCCGGTTCGATAATTGCCCTGTTGTAAGAATAGAGATTCTCCCAGGAAAAGTTAATATCACTCTGTTTAACTCCAACATCAAGCATTGTTTTTACTATAGCTTCAGGCTGCAACCCCCTCTTCCTCAGGGCCCTCAGAGTACCAAGCTTTGCATCCTCCCATCCGCTGTAAAGCCCTGCTCTTATACCTTCGCTTATCTTCGAGGTGCTCAAAGCAAGACCTCCAATTTTCAGTCTGCCATAGTGGATAAACTCCGGCATTTCCCAGCCAAATGCATTGTAGACAAACTCCTGCTTTCTTGTATTGACAATATGGTCTTTACCCCTAAGCACATGGGTAAGTCCCAGAAGGTGGTCATCCACTGTAACTGAAAAATTCATAAGAGGATAAACTCTCGCCTCAACAAGAGGATGCTTTTTTTCACTTATTCTCATTAAAGGAAATTCCCTCATAGCAGGGTCAGGTAAATCAACTCCAGACTTAAATCTTAAAACAGCATCCCCCTCATTAAACTCTGAAAACATCCTCTCGAAATTTTCAAGATTTTCCCTGGACGTAGTGTTTCTGTGTGGACATTCAACCTTACCTATCTTCAATTTTTGAAATTCTTCAGCGGTGCATGTACATACATAGCTGAACCCTTTTTCTATAAGCTCCCTTGCATATTTATAGTAAATTTCTAATCTTGAAGACTGAACCACCTCTTTATCCCATTCAGTTCCAAGCCACCTTAAATCCTCCCTTATCATATTATAAGCTTCAGGCATAACCCTGGCAGGGTCCGTGTCTTCAAACCTGAGAATCAGCTTCCCCCCATAATACTTTACATATTCACTGTTGAGCACAGCAGCCCTTGCATGACCCAGGTGAAGTGGCCCCGAAGGGTTGGGTGCAAAACGCATCACCACCTTGCCCTTCTCCGCACATTTCAACTCCTGAAGCTTCTGTTCTTTTTTTCTCTCCTTTTCTTCAAAGGTGAAACTCTCAATATATCCCTCTATCTCCTCTCTGCTGAGAGAATTAACCTCCTCAATAACCTCCTCGACAACAGGAAATAAATCTTTAACCTTCTTTTTCATATCAGGGTTCTCAGCAATCACCTTACCAATAACAGCCTTTGGGTTTGCATTGCCAAAATCGAGAGCATTCTTAAGAGCATACTTGAAAATAAGTTCTCTCATCCCTTCACCTTACTTCAACCCTCTGACCATTTCTTATAAGGAAAAGATTTTTGTTCAGAGTGTAACCCTCACTCTCTGCCAGTTCCGCATAGATTGCCAGCATTTCCAGAGTACCATGAGTTGGTACTATATTCTCGGGCCTGACCATCTTGATAATATCCCTGTGGTCTTCTCTGGCAGCATGCCCGCTGACATGAGCGCCCTTAAAAATTCTGGCTCCCTGCATATTCAGCTTTGTCTCAAGTGTATATCTCTGCGCAACATTTATGGGATTTGGTATTATATCGGCAGAAAAAACAACATTATCACCCTTATCAATTCTGAAGTCATACTTGTGCTTGACTATTTTTGATAGTAAAGCATCCGGCTCTCCCTGATGTCCTGTAATAATCAGCATATACTCTTCTCTTCCACCCTTGGCAATTTTATTCAGAACCTTTGTTATTGACTTCTGGGCACCATATATCCTCACATTGTCAGGCAATGAAATAATTCCGGTTCTTTCAGCTATACCTACATATTTCTCCATACTTCTTCCTAGAAGTACAGGAATTCTATCCTGTTCCTTTGCTGAATCTACTGCACTCTGAATCCTTGCAATATGAGATGAAAAAGTTGTAACAATAAGCCCTGCATCTGAATCGCTCTTCTTTATTGTATCTTTAAGCAGATATCTTGCAATACTCTCACTGGGTGTCCTTCCCTCCCTTGCAACTCTTGTGGTTTCAATAACCATCAACTTTACTCCCTCTTTACCAAGCTCTTTAAGCCTTGCATAGTCAGGAGGTTCGCCCAGAATAGGATTATCATCAAGCTTGAAATCATTCATATAAAGGAATTTTCCTTCATTTGAATGCACAACCAGAGCGACAACATCAGGAATACTGTGAGTAACCTTAACAAATTCTATACTCATGTCTCTTGAAACCTGGAGGACTTCCCCAGCTACAAGAGTATAAATAGGATTCTGACACTTCCCTCTGAACTCCTTCTTCACCAGCTCGATAGTATATGGAGTACCTATTATAGGAGCAGAAGGGTATTTCTTTGCTATAATAGAAACTGCACCCAGATGATCAAGATGACCATGACTCAATACAATAGCCTTAATTTTACTTCTGAAGGACTTTATTACACTATCATCAGGAATAATACCCTTTTCTGCCAGTTCCTTATGAGATAATCTGTTCAAATCCGTATCTTCATGGATAAATACCCTGTCAAGGCGTATACCCATATCAATAATAATAGCATCTTCACCTGACCTGAAAAGGGTCATATTACGGCCTACTTCTTCATAGCCGCCTACACCAATTATTTCCATTATTCACACCTTTTTTAATTTTAATTTTCTTTCATTAAGCCACTCACCTGTGGCACCAGTTAGCACAAAACCAGCTGTTTTCAACTCATAAATGTTTCTGCTTCCCGTCAGAAACATTGCAATTTTAAGTTCGTCAATAATTTCTTCAATTTTTATAACCACATCTCTATAGCTTCTTACTGCCGGTTTTAAAAGGGGAAGGGCAAAACCAGCAAGAGATGCACCAGAGGCTATCGCCCTGGCAGCATCAAGACCGGAGCGGAGGCCACCAGTCGCAATAAGAGGTATTGAAACTGAAGATGCACACTCCATCAGACTTGCTGCCGTTGGAATACCCCAGTCCCAGAACGTTTTTGCAACATTTGAATTTTGAACTCTATAACTTTCAACTGCCGCAAAACTTGTTCCTCCAAGACCCCCTATATCTATAGCAGAGGCGCCTGCCCTCTCAATAAGCATTGCCTCTTCCATAGCAATCCCTGCTCCCGTTTCCTTCACAATCAAAGGAACAGATAGCTCGGAGGATAACTCCTCAATAGCTTCAAGACAGCAGGAAAAGTTTAAATCCCCCTCCTTCTGCACAGCCTCCTGCAGCGGGTTGAGATGAAGGGCAAGAGCATCAGCTCCAATCATATCAACAGCCATCTCAGCTTCCTTTACTGTATACCCTCTACAGAACTGCACAGCTCCAAGGTTGGCAATCACAAAAGCATTGGGAGCCTTCTCTCTCACCACTTTATATGTATACTTCAAACTTTTATCCTCAATAGCAGCTCTCTGGCTGCCAACACCTATAGCAATCCCAAAATTTTCTGCAGCATCTGCAAGATTTTCGTTTATTTTTAAAGCTTTCTCATGACCCCCTGTCATAGCGGCAATAACAAGAGGCGAGGAAAGTTTTCTGCCAAGAAAGTCAGCTTCAAGCTCAATATCCCCAAAGTCAATCTGAGGTAGACATCTGTGAACCAGCTTTACATCCTCAAAGCCGGATTTCACATTACTCTCAACTTTCTCCTCGAGACATATTCTTATGTGGTCAAACTTTCTGCTTTCTGTACTCAATAATACTTTCCTCCTTTAATAACAGAGCCTTTAACTTTCTCACCTAATAAAACTTTCTTAAGTCTCCCCTCTGAAAGAGCATTTACGATTATTGATTCATAACCCCGATTTGCAAGGGAAATCAGCTCTTCCAGTTTACCCAGCATTCCTCCTGTAACATCTCCTTTCTCAGGAGTCAGCAAGCCTAATATTTCTCTATAATTTTCAGGGTTTATCTCTTCAATCAGCTCTGCATTGCTCCTTAACTTCGGGCTTGCTGTAAATATACCGTCAACATCCGTAGCAAGAACAATTCTATCTGGTTTAAATTCCTGGGCAAGCTTTGAAATTATTCTGTCCCCTGATAGAATACAGAAACTCATTGCTCTGTCAAGAACAACATCGCCATAGAGAACAGGAAAAGTTCCGAGCCTGAGGAAACCCTCAACAATGTCTCTGGAGTAGCTGTTTATATACCTGTTTTCGGTTATAAAAATCGAAGAAGTTGCAAGAGATACAGCAGGTAAACCTGCCTCAACAAGAGAAGCCACAACCTCGCTGTTAAAACTCTGCATTGCCAGCCTTGTTAAAACAAAACCCTCAATCTGAATTCTACTCTTAAAACCTTCATTCAGAGAATACTTCTCTGCAAGTGGATGCCCGAAGCTACCTCCACCATGCACGATTATAGCACTTCCGTCAATTCCTTTTTTTAATTCTCCGGCAACTCTATGAAGAACATCCCTTCTAAGAGAAAATTCATTATTTTTTGAAGTCAGAAGACTTCCGCCCAGTTTAACAATAATCATGAGTGCTCAACTCTCGTTCCTTCTTTTGAAATTTTTGTGACAAAAGCTCTCTTGCCCAGAGATTTAAGTACTTTTTCTCTGTTTTCCTGTGCAAGGGCAATCATACATCCTCCACCACCTGCTCCAGTAAGCTTTGCACCTGCTGCACCTGCCTTTATGGCAGAATACACTCTCTTTGATAAAGCCACATTACCTACTCCCAGTGCATCGAGAAGCGCATTATTAACCAGCATAAGCCTTCCAAGCTTCTGGTAGTCACCATCTGCCAGAGCAATTCGTGCCTCTATGGCGATTTCTCCTATACTTGTAACTATTGGCTCTGCTATATTTGGATATGTTTCCTTAAAAGTTTTAACCTTTGCAACAAGCTCTTTTGTTGACCTTTTCATCCCGGTGCATCCAACAATCAATGAAATATCCTGCCCGATTTCAACCTTTTCTATAGCTTTTCCGGGACGTATAAAAAGTACACCACCCAGAGCTGACGTTGCTGTGTCAGTAGGAGAAGCTGAGCCCTGTACCTCCAGCTCAACTCTATGCCCTAGAACGGCGAGCTTACCGTTTTTAATATCTTTTCCTGCTATATAATAAACAGCCTTAAGTACAGCAACACTTATTGCGGCACTTGAACCCAATCCTGAAGCTCTGGGTATCTTCGAATCTATTTCAAGGGAAACGCCAAAGTTCATGCCAAGGGTGTCAAAGGCTATTTTTAAGGCTCTGAGAATATACCTGAACTCGCCCCTTTTCCTTTTAAGACTTTTGAAGGAAAAAGAGGTTTTTTTTCCCTTCGAAGCTATAACAATCTTCTCTAAACTGTTCTTTTCAGCCTTAACATAAACCCTTCTGTCAATAGCACTTGCAAGAGCAGGAAAACCATAAACAACGGCATGCTCACCGAATAATATCACCTTACCTGGAGAGGATACCAAAACCATGATTAATTAATATAAGAGACAATATAAAAATATACCGTAAAATTATTACCTTAAGTTATTAAATTATTTTATTATGTGGATACAATTTACGACAAAAAGGTTGGAGAATATGATTGAACTTGGGCTTATAAAAGTAGAAGTATCAGAGCCCGGAGAATCAATATCTCCAGGCTCTAATCAATCTGAATATACCATAGCTACTTCTTCCTTATTTCATCCAGAGCACTCTCATCTTCCAGGGTTGAGATATCACCCACATCAATTTTTCCCTCTGCTATGGCCCTTATTACCCTCCTCATAATCTTCCCGCTTCTTGTTTTTGGCAGCTTCTCCACAAAATGAACCTCATCGGGCTTTGCTATAGAACCTATCTCTTTGACCATAAAATCCCTTATCTCTTCTCTGAGTTCATCTCCTGGTATAACTCCAGCCTTCATTACAACAAATGCCACAATAGCCTGCCCTTTAATCTCATGGGGTTTTCCAACAACAGCAGCCTCAGCCACCTGGGGGTGGGCAACTAAAGCACTCTCAAGCTCCATAGTTCCAATCCTATGGCCTGATACATTCAGAACATCATCTATTCTACCCAGAATCCAGAAGTAGCCATCCCCATCCTTTCTCGCTCCATCACCAGTAAGATAGCAACCCTTGAATTTACTCCAGTAGACATTCACATATCTATCAGGGTCACCATATATTGTCCTGAGCATTGAAGGATATGGTTTTTTCAGCACAAGATAGCCACCCTCATTTAATCCTACGGATTCTCCATTCTCATTAAAAATATCTGCTTCAGTTCCAGGGAAAGCCTTACCGGCTGAACCTGGCTTCATGGGGAGTACCCCGGGTAATGTCGTAATAAGTATCATCCCTGTCTCAGTCTGCCACCATGTATCAACTATAGGACAATTCTCTTTTCCAATAGTTCTATAATACCAGCGCCAGACCTCAGGATTTATTGGCTCTCCCACAGTACCTAAAAGGCGAAGAGTGGAAAGGCTATGTTTTTTGATATATTCATCTCCAAGGCGCATGAAGTACCTTATAGCTGTGGGGGCAGTATAGAACACACTCACACCATACCTGTCAATAATGTCCCACCAGCGCCCCGCTGAGGGGTAATCAGGAGCGCCCTCATACATCAAAGTCGTAGCTCCAAGACTCAGAGGTCCATATATAATATAACTGTGCCCGGTAACCCAGCCTATGTCTGCCGTGCACCAGTAGACATCCTCATCTTTTAAATCAAAGATAAGTTTTGTTGTTATGGTGGTACCCACATTGTAACCGCCGTGTACATGCACAACACCCTTGGGCTTGCCTGTTGTGCCGGAGGTATAGAGTATAAAAAGAGGATGTTCGCTATCAAGATTCTCAGCTTCAAGCTCTATGCTCTGTCCTTCAATAAAATCATTCCACCAGATATCCCTTCCATCAATAAAATTTATTTCATTCCCAGTCCTTTTTACAACTACAACCTTCTCAATACCATCTATACCTTCAAGAGATTCATCCACATTATCCTTCAATGGTACAATTTTTCCACGCCTGTAACTACCGTCTGCAGTTATCACTATCTTTGACTGAGAATCCTCAATCCTCTCTCTCAAAGCAAGAGCGCTGAAACCTCCAAATACAATACTGTGTACTGCTCCTATTTTTGCACATGCTAACATGGCAATTGGAAGTTCCGGTACCATTCCAAGATAGATTGTCACCCTGTCCCCTTTATTTACACCCAGCCCTTTGAGAGCATTAGCAAACCTGTTGACTTCCCTGTAAAGTTGATAATATGTTAAGACCATCCTATCCCCATTTTCACCTTCCCAGAGTATTGCAGCCTTATTCTTTCTCCAGCTATTAACATGTCTGTCAAGGCAGTTGTAGGCAATATTTATCTTACCGTCAATATACCACTTGAAGAAAGGTGCTTCACTATCATCCATAAGCTTTGAATAGGGTTCAAACCAGTCAACCTCTTCAGCCGCCCTTTTCCAGAACTGCTTATAGTCCTCTGAGTATATACTCTCATCCTTCACCAAAGCTTTTTCCCTGAAATCATCACTGGAGTGATAAACTTCCTCCTCTTT
Source organism: archaeon BMS3Bbin15 (assembly GCA_002897955.1). Classification (NCBI taxonomy): domain Archaea; species archaeon BMS3Bbin15. The sequence continues at coordinate 25,711 of BDTY01000023.1, read as the reverse complement.
TAATAAGGATTCAATTTTTTCTGCCATGATATCACATGTATAGTTTTCTGCACTTAATTATAAAATTTTCCCCACCTATTTTTCTATCCTGTCTCATCGGGATTTTTCCGAATCTCAAGAAGTTCTGAGTGTTTACTTCCTGACAATAGAAATTAATATATATCAAACCATAAACCAGAATAATCTGTGAGCGAGGAAATATTCAAAATCCTGGGAAAGAAAGGTGTGATAAAGATACTTGATTGTATTGTTGTAAAAAGGAGGAAGTATGGAGAAATTGAAAATATTCTGGGTAATCCATCAACCACAACAAGACATCTAAAGATTCTCGAAAAGAAGGGAATAGTTCGAAGAGAAGTGCATATGGAGAAATATAGACCGGTTTATTACTATCTTACCGAGAAGGGGAAGAAGATTCATAAACTCGTGAAAGAAATACAGGAGGAGTATGAATAGATTTTAAATAATCCTGCTCAAAATAAAGGACATCTAAACATATAACCCTCAGGATAGTTTCCTGAAATGTAAACATTTCTAAACCAAAACAGCATATTTATAAATATCGTATATCATTTTCCTTTTAGTGATAAAGTGCATATATCCGAAGGTGATTTTATTGAATAACGTATGTGTGGTTGTGGTAGGGCATGGTTCAAGGCTACCTGAAACCAAGGAAGTTTATGAAAAGGTTGGAAAGCTTGCCGGGGAGAAGCTTGGAGTTCCAACTAAAGTGGCATATATGAAACACTGGGAACCCAGTATATATGAAGCCGTAACATCTTCAATAAAGGAGGGCTTTAAGAAAATTGTAGTCGTGCCACTGTTTCTTCTACCAGGGCTTCATGTAACTGACGATATACCTGTCATTCTGGGATTGAAAGAAGGTAAAACCGATGAGAATAACAGTATAGTTAAAGCTCCTGAAGATGTTGAAATTATCTACACAGCCAATATTGGCGGGGATGAAAGACTTGCAGAGATAGTAAAAGACAGAGTGAACAGTGCACTGGGGAAACTTTTATAGTGTACTGAGTAAGAATACACATATGGCTACTATATATAGTCCTATACAGAGTTTTCTTGGTAAACAGATTACATATATTAATTTCTGGACTGATAAAACGTCAAAAACGTTAGGTTTGTCCCCAGTATTGTTTTTATTTGCCATTATCCTGCTTCTTGTCATCATAGTTATTATCTTAGCCTATATTTATAGAAGAAAATCTATAAAATTGAAAAAAATTGAGAAAGATGAAGAAAAAAGCGAGATGAAAGAGGAGAAGATTTTTTCCTCAGGAGACCTGGAAGTTATTGCAAGATTCAAACCCAGAATCATCGAAAAGAAAATTGAAAAAGTAGTTGAAAAGATTGTTGAAAAACCGGTTCCTGTTGAGGACACCTATAGCCCCAGGGATATTGACCTGAGTGAAATAAAGGATTATAAAGAATTTATAGAAACCATGACAGATAAGTACAGGTTATTAAATCTCACTCTTGTCGGTGCTGAAGGGCTTGTTATACTTTCAAGTGCTGAAAAGCCAGAGGAGATGGCAGAACAAGCAGCTTCTCTTGCCGAACAGATTTTTAATAATGATAATAACTTTGCGGAGTTTTATGGAAGCAGCTTCAAATTTATATTTCCCATTGAATACGAAGGGCATAAAATTATTGTTATGGGAAACTCTGAAAAGAGAGTTTCTGCAGATATTGCGGATATGATTAAGAAAGATTTAGGTTTTATTCTTCCCACACTTATATCATGATTCTTATGCATAATACTCCCTGAAGCTTCCAGTTGATGTTATGGAATTCCTGGAAGCTGGTTAAAGAAATTCCCATAACTCAATCTTTATATACCTTATATGCAAAATATCACCCATGGGTATTCTTGATTCATACTTCGAAGCCTGGAAAATTCTTGGAAAAAAAACTGTTATTCTTTTTCCTGCCCTGCTGCTTGTAATACTCAAGACGCCTGTCTTTGTCTCTGATGTCTTCGGAATGAAAATTTCCATCATATCCCAGATTCTTATAATAATCTACAGTTTACTTATGTGGTTTCTTATACCTCTGGTGGCAGGAGCAACCATTGGTGCGATTAAGAGGATTAAGAATGGCGAAGACATTTCCTATAATGTTCTTCTTGAAGATGGGAAAAAAAATTATGTTAACCTGCTTATGTCCGGCATAATCATGCTGCTAATTATTTTTACTTCAATTCTTACCCTGATTCTAGGAACTGTAATTATATTTACCATTTCAAAGGTTATAATTCACAGTGCCACTTTTGTTTTTAGTTCTATGTTTATATTCCTTTCAAGTCTGTCAGTTATTATTGCAATCTTGCTTATTATGCTTCAGTTCTATGGTACAGCCATTGTAATTGACTCGCTTAGCCCTGTGGATTCCTTTAAAAGGAGCTTTGGTTTCTCCAGAAGCAGGCTTTTATCTGTGATTGGTGTATCTGTGATGAAATTTTTAACTTCAGTGTTTCTTGCTCTGCCGGTAGTAATTATTATAGGCTATCATATATTGACAAACTTTCAGAACACCATTACACTTGGGAGTTTCACTGGTAACTTTCCAAATCCTGGCTTTGGTGTATCCTTCTCAGCCCTGATTGTTGATATTATTTTTGGAACTTTGTCAATGTGCTTTATCTATGTATATGAAGCTATTTATTATATAGACGAAAATAGGCGAGAACATGTTTGAACTTAGATGTATTAAATGCGATGCCAAATATAGTAGCAGTGAGATAATTTACAGGTGCCATTGTGGTGGTCTTCTGGAGGTGAATCTTGACCTGAATTTGATTGAGGTTACAAGAGAAAAGCTCAGAAGGAGGCGCTTTAACCTGTGGCGCTACAGAGAGTTTATGCCAGTCAGCAAAAATGCAAAGATTATTTCGCTGGAGGAAGGAGGTACGCCTCTATATAAAGCAGACAGAATTTCTAAAAGTATTGGTATAAAGAAACTCTATGTTAAGAATGAAGGAGCAAACCCAACCGGCTCATTTAAGGATAGAGGCATGACCATGGGTGTTACAAAAGCTATTGAACTCGGAGTTAATGCTGTTGGATGCGCATCCACAGGCAATACAAGTGCCAGCCTTGCAGCCTATTCGGCAAAAGCCGGGATTAAGTGCTATGTACTGCTTCCCAGCGGTAAAATAGCCATGGGTAAGCTGGCTCAGGCCATACTGCACGGTGCCATGGTCATAGGGATTCATGGCAATTTTGACGTAGCCTTCAAGCTGATACAGCAGGCAAGCAAAGCCTTTAATATATATCTTCTAAATTCAATTAATCCCTGGCGTCTAGAAGGTCAGAAAAGCGAAGCTTACGAAATTATAGACCAGCTCGATTTTGAGCCTCCCGACAGGGTTATTCTGCCAGTAGGAAACTGCGGCAATATATCCGCTATATGGAAAGGCTTCAAGGAATTTTATGGAACAGGATTAATAAATGAGATGCCAGAGATGACTGGAATTCAGGCTGAAGGTGCTTCTCCAGTGGTTACGGCTGTTAAATCAGGTAAAGACAAAGTTGAACCCCTTGAAAACCCTGAAACTATTGCAACTGCCATAAGGATTGGTGCTCCTGTAAATGCTTCAAAGGCTCTGAAGGCAATTAAAGAGAGCAGTGGCACTGCCGAAGCTGTCAGCGATGAGGAGATTATTGACGCCCAGAAGCTTCTTGCAAGGACTATTGGCGTAGGTGTGGAGCCTGCCAGCGCCTCAAGTATTGCGGGTTTGAAGAAACTTGTTGAAAGTGGAGAGATTGATAAAAGCGAAAGAGTTGTGTGCATAACCACAGGAAATGCTTTAAAGGACCCGGAGGTTATTCTCAGCCATTATAAGAAGCCTGTAGAAATTGAACCAAGCCTTAAAGAACTTGAGAGGATAATCAGGAGATAGATATGAAGTATGTCGTGGTTGTTGGCGATGGAATGGCAGACTATCCTCTGAAAGTCCTGAAGGACAAAACTCCCCTGGAAGTTGCTTCTACGCCGAATATGGATTTTATTGCCAGTAAAGGCAAGGGTGGAAAACTTGTCACAATTCCCAATGGTATGCCCAGAGGGAGTGATGTTGCAAATCTGTCACTTCTTGGTTATAACCCTGAAGAATATTATACCGGCAGAGGCCCTCTCGAAGCAGCCAGTGCTGGAGTTCCTCTTGGCAGAGGAGAAGTTGCCTTCAGATGTAACTTTATAACCGAGCATGAAGGCAAAATTGAGGATTTCACAGCCGGACATATCTCGAGTCAGGAGGGAAAGCAGTTAATAGAGTTGTTAAACACCAGCAGACTTACTACACATGGAAAATTCTATACTGGAATGAGTTATAGAAACCTCTTTGTATGCTCCTGTGGAGCAGATGTTAAAGCTGTTCCTCCCCATGATATAACTGGAGAGAGAATTGATAGGAATTTAATAAAGGACGGAGAAGATGCCGAGCTTCTGAATAAAATCATGCTCGACTCGAAAAATATTCTTGAAAAATCTGAAGTTAACAGAAAAAGAGTGGCAGCCGGACATAATCCTGCCAATATGATATGGCTATGGGGACAGGGAAAAAAACCCGAACTTCCAGATTTTAAAGAAGTCTACGGCCTCAGGGGTGCTGTAATCTCAGCAGTCGATTTAATTAAGGGACTGGGAATTTATACAGGATTGAAAGCTATATCTGTGCCAGGTGCTACAGGTTACTATGACACAAATTATAGAAATAAGGCAGATTATGCTCTGAAAATTATTGAAGAGGTAGATTACTGTTATATTCATATTGAGGCGCCTGACGAGGCTGGACATGAAGGTAACCTTGAGATGAAAATGAAGGCTATTGAAGCTATAGATAAAGAAATTATAGGAAGAATTCTCGATAATCTTGAGAATTTCAGAATAGCTGTGGTAACTGACCACCCAACACCAATTGAAATTAAAACTCATACCGCAGATGCAGTGCCCTTTGCAGTATATGGCCCGGGTAGCAACAGAGATGAGATGAAAGCCTTCTCAGAGAAAGATGCTGATAAAGGCAGATATACTAAAAGAAAAGGATGGGAACTCACAAATATTTTAATTGACAAAATCAGGTGAACTATAATTTTTAGCTGACTATATCCCTTATCTTAACCTTCAAAGCTTTTTCTGCTTTTCTGGCTTTTACACCCCCAGCATGTTTTTAAATAAATTACCGAAGGTTATATTTATGACAGACATCGCAGAAAACCAACGACTTTATTCGTGGGTAGTTCACCTGAATTAGATTACAACTATGTTTAAATTCTTTTACATAATTCAATGAAATTTTTAAATATTTCCTCACCTATCGGTGTATGCTCAACTTCAGGATGGAACTGCACTCCATAAACAGGATACTTATTATGAGCTGCAGCTTCAATTTCACAGGTGGCTGAATGAGCAAGAAGTCTAAAGTTTTCTGGAAGTTTCTTTACTTCATCCATGTGGGACACCCAGGCTTTAAAGCCGGGAGATAAACCTTTAAGGATTTCATTTTCCTCATCTACAATAATTTCAGCCTCTGCATACTCGCCAACATCAGCCTCTTTAATAGTTCCTCCAAATTCCTTTGCAATAAGCTGCAGGCCAAGGCATATACCCAGAATCGGAACTTCTTTATAAAATTTTTTTAATATTTCGGGGGTATTACCAACTTCATCAAGGTATGGGCCACCGCCAATAATTATGCCCTCCGGTTCTTCCTTCTCGATATCCTCAGGTGTAATGGTGTTCTGTACCATTTTAACATCTTCACCCAGATACTTCACTCTCCTGTAAATTCTATGATTGTACTGTCCTCTGTTAGCTATGACAATGTAATCAACCATTATACCACCTTATTTTTTCTCCATTATTAACAAGATAACCTATTATTCTTTCAGCCCATAAAAGTTTCTTTCTTTTCTTTTTAATATCTAATGTAAAAGAATATCTTCCTATAGCTCCCTTAAAATCAAAGCCATATAACACAATTTCTCTGGCTCCAAAATGACATGCAAGAGCCACTGCCCTATCACCGTCTGTAAATCCTCCAAAGTTATAAACTCCCTCCACCGGCTCAGCCTGCATGGTTGGAATTACCTTTCTGAATCCTGGCAAATATTTCTTCAATGAAGAGATATTATCACCATGGGCATGAATTACAACGAGACTTCCATTTTCAGATGCTTCAATCTGGTCCTCAACTTTACCGTCAAGGTCGGTTACAATTATTTCAGGCTTTATTCCTATCTCCATCAGAAAAGTTGTGGCACCATCACATGCTATATTTGTTCCTTCTGGAATCTCTTTCAGGCTCTCCAGAACTGGTCCTGCACCGAAGATATTCACTCTTTTATTTTTTATCAACTTCTCGAGTTCTTCATAGCCACTTCTCTGCTGATTTTCAAGAAGATTTTTTAATAATTTACCTGCCTTCAAATCCTCCTCTTCTGAAAATCCGAAATCTTTAAGAATTTTTATGTAAAATTTTCTCCATTCTTCATATTCCATGGCTACAATATCCTTAAACCCTCTCTTGTGAAACCCAGGCGAAGAATATCCTTTGTGTGCTCTGTTCCCTTCATCTTCCTTATCTGGATTGCAGGCTTATAAATATCCGGCACCTCTGTTTTCTGGAGATACAGAAATACAACGCCATCAGCCATGTAATTCTCTGGATTGGTGGTTTCATCAGGAGAGAATTCTGCAACAAGAAGTGTTAAGGTTTCCATAGCTTTTAGCATAGTAAAAAGTTCATGGAGGAATCTCCTGTAACCCTGGGGTTCCGCAAATGTAAAGGAAAAAGGGGTTATACTATCTATAACCACCCTTTTTACCCCACTCTTCCTTATAAAATCCGTAGCAAAATCCAGGGCAGCCTTAGCTCCACCTCCCTCGTGCTCCTCTTTGAGAAGCAGTGATGATATATCCAGAAACTTTATCAGACCCTCTTCCACAAGAGAGCGGTCATAAAACCTGTAGCCTGCCATATATTTATGAATCTGGTCAACAGGTTCTGAGATAGCTGTTATATAAAGTCCTGATTCACCGCGTCTTGCACCTTCAAAGAGAGTCTGCATGCAGAGGGTAGTCTTTCCAGCTCCCGGTTCACCAGCTATAAGAACAACACCGGGAAAAGGAAATCCCCCATGAAGCACATCATCGAGACCCCTCACACCGGTAGCTGCTCTATCCATAAGCCAACATCAGGTTTTTGATATAAATATCTTTTTGTTTCAGCATCTAAAACATAGAATATTGAGGTTAAAATTCTATGTAAAAACCAAGGAGAATGGAAAATGAGTGAAGTTGAAATCCCAAAAGTAGGTAGAATAACAGTTGATACTGTTGTTGACTGCTCTGGCATGGTCTGTCCAAGACCTCAGCTTGAAGTTAAGAAAGCTGCTATCCATCTGAAACCAGGCGAGGTGGCAGAGGTAATATTAACAAATCCAGCTTCTGTAGAGACTGTACCAAAAATTCTGCAGAAAACAGGATGTACTCTACTGGGATATATAAAAGAGCAGGGAACTTTTAAGTTATATTTCAGAAAGGAGTCAATTACCATCCGTTAAAACGTGTGGCCTGCCTCGTGAGAGACAGGGGTGACAGGTTGATTAGGAGGCATTGAAATATGCAGCAGTTATTGGTAGAGTTTCAGAACACATCAGGGAATGCTCCTCAAGTCCTGCTATGTAAGTGGGGCATATAAACAGAGAGGAAACTCTCTCAGTGTGTCTACGTGCGAGGTAGGGCAATCCCTCCACCCATTAAAATGGGTGGTTTCTTTGTCCAGAAGCGGAATATTTTTAAAGGTAGCGTCTGAAATTGTTCTGGTGAGATTATGTTTCCAGGAAAAGTAAATCCCAAGCAAATGAAAAAGATGATGAAACAGATGGGAATGGAAATGGAAGAAATTGATGTTAAAGAGGTAATCATAAAGCTTGAAGACAGTGAGATAGTTATTTCAGACCCTCAGGTGAATATTGTTAAAGCCATGGGTCAGACAACCTATCAGATTGTTGGCAAGGAAACAGTAAGAAGCTCTATTTCTGAAGATGATATAAAGCTTGTTGCAGAGCAGACTAATGTAACTCCAGAAGAGGCAAAAAAAGCTCTTGAAGAGAGCAACGGCGACCTTGCCGAAGCTATAATGAAGCTCCAGGGTTGAATATGACAGAAAAAGAAGAATTTAAGTGTCATATATGCAGTAAGGTGTTTAACTCCGGAGAAGAGATGGCAGAACATATCTTAAAAGAACATCCAGCCTGTAAAACAAATCTACTTTAGAGATATTGAAAGATATCAGGGAGAGGTTCTGGTCTAAACAATAATAGAACCACTTCTAAGGATTTTTATTTTTATAGGCTCCACAACTGAATTGCCTACAATACTATTTCCAGCCTTTCTTCTTAGTATCCCTATAACTGTTGTGGAATTATACCTTATTTTAATCTCATGTCTGTCTGCTGCATGAAAAATAACCTGAGGCGCGCTGAAAAGATTTATAGAAGTCGGTATAGTTACCTCGACAGGTTCAAGGCTTTCAAATATTTTTATAGTGGTCCTTGCCTTCCTAACTTTTTCTCTTGCTCTCTTATCTATTATGGTTATATTCTCCCTGCTTGTACCTAGAAGTTTGGCAATCTCTTCCTGACTGTAGCCCTGGGCTCTGAGCCCGAGAACCTCCATCTGACGTTTAGTTAGAAATCCATAGTCTTCCATCAAATTAACCTCCTGATTGAGGAAAGCTTGAGGGAAAACATAACCTTCTTTCCCTTTCTGAGTTGCATTTTTTCAACCGCATGATTTGGCAGATCCGCAAAAACTCTAATTTTTCCTGTGTCCAGAGTTAGTCTTTTAAGAGCACTGTTTTTCGGGTAAATATCTATAATTACTCCATTAAATATATTTCTATGGATTGTATTTACCGGTACATCTTCTCTCAGAATCATAACTTCCTCCGGTCTTATTCCAAAGCACACCTCCGAGCCTGATACATCAAAGGGCAGAGATAAAGTCTCTCCCTCCAATTCAACTATTGTTTCCCTGCTCTCCTTACCTTCAACTTTACCATAGAAGATATTGCACATGCCTGTGAACTCTGCAGCAAATCTTGTCTCTGGAAAATGGAAAAGTTCTTCAACCCCTGAAACCTGCTCCATATTACCTTCATTGAACACAGCTATTCTATCGCTCAGGCCAAGTGCCTCTTCCTGCTTGTGTGTTGCAAGAATAATTGTAATACCTAGTTTTTTTATCTCCTTTATTATATTGTGTATTTTTGCCTCGCTTATGGGGTCGAGGCTTGTGGTTGGTTCGTCCAGAAGGAGAAGTTCTGGGTCAAAAATCAAAGCTCTGGCAAAACATAAACGCTGGGTTTCACCCCCAGATAGGGTTCTTGCATTTCTATCCTCATAACCTGCAAAACCCACCAGCTCAAGAACTTCTTTTACCTTTTCTTTTATATCGTTTTTACTGTAGTGCCTTATTTTGAGGCCATAGGATATATTATCAAAAACACTGCCGGAGAACATAACTGGCTTCTGTGATACCAGTGTCATCCTCCTTCTAACCTCAAGCCTACCTTTTTTGTTAATACTATTCATATCCCTGCCAAAAATTTTCATTTCACCACTACTTGGCTCTTCAAGAAGATTTATTATCCTCAACAGTGTTGTTTTACCAGAGCCGCTTGGAGCAAGGAAGGAAATAAACTCGCCCTTTCTCACCTCGAGGTCTATATCTTTTAAAACCTCTTCTGAACCAAAGGTTTTACCAATACCACGCAACTCAACAACATTATTCATGCTGAGACCTCTTCTGAAGCTGATACATAATTATATTTAATATCAAGCTTAACAGCAGGAGAATTAATCCAAAGGCAATAGCAGACGGTATATCCCCCTGACTTGTTGCGAGAGGTATTGCTGTGCTCAAAGTTCTTGTTTTTGAAACTGTAATTATCTCCCCGTGTTGCAGAATATTATATTCAATGTTCCCGCCTACAGTCAGAATAGCACCGACTTCAGCAAAAACCCTTCCGGCTCCGGCCACTACACCTGTGAGAATTCCATAGGTAGACTCCTTCAAAACAATAACTGCCACCTGCAGGTCTCCCGCTCCAAGGCTATAGGCTGTTTCCTTTATTTCTTTTGGAACGGCATTTATTGCTGCTATACTTACACCGAGAATTATCGGTGTGGCAAGGATATACTGAGCAAAAATCATGATTTGCTTTGTATATAATATGTCAAGAAAGCCTAACGGGCCATTGGACATGAAAAAGACAAAAACAAACAGACCGACTACCACGGGAGGAAGACCCATTGCCGTATTTATTGCTGTGAGAATAAAGTCCCTGAAGGGAAATCTTTTGAAGGATAATAGCACCGCAAGAGGAATTGCCGTGATAGAGGCAAAAATAACAGCACTGGTAGAGACCAGCACCTGCACCACCGTTACAGTAACCACGTAAGGATTAAGAGTGATTATAAGTTTTATTGCTTGGATAATTCCATCAATAAGATAGTCCATAATAGCACCTATTTCATTGTATCAATAACTATTGGAAAAAAAAAGAAAAATGGAGGCTTAGCTTAGCCTGTCGGTGGAAGTGTTGTAATACCAGTATATGGACTGCCTGTTTTATTGTAGAGTCCATGGATAGTTATAGGGAGATACTGGTTGAAGTCATCTACGGGCTTAATAGCATCGGGATAGAAAAGCTTCTGGCCATTTTTCCTGTAGTCTTTTATTATTTTCTGGCCTTCAGGCGATGTAAGGAAACTGATATACAGCATAGCAAGTCCATAGTTTCTCTTTGGATACTTGTATGGGTTAACTGCAATCACTCCATAGGGGTTAGCAAGAAGAGGGTCACCACCATCTAGAGGTCCCTGTACGAGAATCGCCATGTTGTCAAGTTTACCTTTGGAAAGATAGGCAAGATAGGTTCCTCTATCACTCAGAGTATAGGCTTTCTCTTCATTGGCCATTGTCAATGTTCTTCCCATGCCCTGTCCTGTCTTCTGATACCAATTACCACTTGGGGTAATTCCTGTATCTTTCCATACAATTAGCTCTTTTTCATTTGTACCTGACCTGTCACCCCTTGACAAAAACTTTATCTTGCCAAGTTTTCCGGCTGCTGCTATTTTCTTGAAGGCTTCCATTGCACTCTTACTTCCTTTTATTCCCGCAGGGTCATTCTTAGGCCCCATTATTATAAAGTCGTTGAACATGACGTCTCTTCTATTTATCCCATAGCCTTCCTCAAGGAACTTATCCTCCAGGTTCCTGGCATGTACAAGGACAACATCTACCTGGCCATCTTTTCCCATTGTAAGTGCCGCACCAGTGCCAACAGCATGGACATCTATCAGTACGTTATATTCCTTCTGGAAGACTGGATTGAGTACTCCAAGCAAGCCCGAGTTATATGTGCTTGTTGTTGTTGCAAGGGCAAGTTTCTGAGGCTCCTGTATACTTGCAGTCTCCTTTACAGCTGCTACATTGCTATTATTTACAGAACTGTTTTCTTTGTTTACGCCGGGTGCCTGTACGCTGGTTGCTTTTGGAGCGGTTGTACAACCTGCACCTAACAGAACAAAGACCAGTATCGATATAGCTATTATCTTCTTTAACATATTGTACCTCCTGTTTTAGTACGTAAACGTGGTTCTGAATACATTGTATATTTAAAGTTTACGTATTTTCACTTCCATGTAACCCAAAGTGATTACATATTTTTATAAAAGACGAAAGTTTAAGTATAGAAATTGTGCAACGTATCAATATGCATACCAATCGAAAGGTACCTAAAACTATATCAGGAAGCCTATCATTTAATATTATTGTCTGGAGCACATCCATTCTTCTTATACTGTTTTTCGTAGTACCAATTCTAAGATTGTTATTATATGACTCACCGCGATATCTACTTTCTCAATTTCTTTCTCCTGTAAATCTTGAAGGGATTAAGATTACTTTATTAGCTGCTACAGTATCTACAATAATAGTGGTAATATTCGGTTTTCCGCTTGCATATATTCTTGCAAGGTACCAGTTTATAGGCAAGAAAATGATAGATGCCATTGTAGAGTTGCCCATAATGATTCCACACACTGTTGTAGGAATTGCACTATTATTAGTATTTGCGAAGAGTGAACCTGGTGGACCGCTATTGAGTCGTTTCGGATTATCATTTGGCTACAGCATGCTTGCAATAGTGATGGCATATATGTTCGTAAGTGGCACGTATGCCATAAAGACCATGGAAGAAGCGATAAAGAGCGTACATCCAAGAATTGAGCTTGTTGCCAGAACACTCGGTGCATCGCAATGGCAGGTAGTAAGAATGATTATCATTCCTCAAATCGCACGAAGCATACTTACTGGTGGTATCCTCAGCTGGGGTCGTGCAATGAGTGAGGTGGCAGCTATCATGATTGTTGCCCCGTACATAATACCCACGTATCACCAGATTGCAGGTATCGAAGTATACAACCAGTTTGTATCAACAGGTATGAAAGGTGCAGTAGGATTATCTGCAGTGCTTATTATTATCTCCCTGATAATATTGATAGTGCTTAAAGTGATACAGTATCAAAAAATATTTTATATGCCAGGTGTAGAAAGATGATTGATATTAAAAATCTGCTTCTCGAGGTACCTTCACTAACTCTTAACAAGATAACACTACATCTCCATGACCATGAATATTTTGTACTTTTAGGACCGACTGGGTCTGGAAAGAGCCTGTTGTTAGATATAATAGCAGGTGCTTATAGTCCTGAATCTGGTAAAATTATGCTGAATGGCAGAGATATCACACATGAAAGGCCTGAAGGCCGTGAAATCGGATATGTGCCTCAGGATTACGCGCTATTCGATAACATGAAAGTAATAGATAACCTTACATTTGGATTGAGAGTTCATGGTGTCTCACGCCACGATGCATATCAACAGCTCAAACGCCTGATAAAAACTCTTGAACTCGAAGATTTATTGCAGAAGCGACCTGAGGTGCTGAGCGGTGGCGAGAAACGGAAAGTTGCACTGGCTCGTGCCCTTGCAACCTCTCCAAAACTGCTATTATTAGATGAACCATTCAGTGGACTGGACCAAAATTTGAAAGACAGGTTTATCTACGAACTGAAACGGATTCATGATGAATATGGCATTCCCACAATCCACGTAACTCATAATCGTATAGAAGCGATTGAACTGGGAGACCGCGTGGGAATACTTCAGCATGGCACATTAGAACAGGTGGGTAAATTTGATGAGCTTATTAATGCCCCAAAAAATGAGTTTATAGCAAAGTTTCTGGGTATTGAAAATGTGATTAAGAGTGCAGAGTTAAACAGGTATCTAAACCTGCCAGAAGACACCACAGTCGCATTTACTCCTGAGGATGTAGTACTGCTTATAGACAAAGATAATGGAATAGATGGAATACCAGTAGCAATCCAGCAGGTAATAAAACTGGAAAAAAGCCTGATGATCACTGGCCTACTTTTTGAAAATCCAGTAAAGATAAAATCCAATACAAACTTCAGCATAAATGGAGATAACATAAAAATAAAAATAAAAAAATATAGAAGGATTTTATGATGATCCCATCATTGCTTTATAACCAGATCCTGACTGTAACCGTACTGGCAACTTCTGCGCATATGGAGACAAACCTGATGGTAACACGGCTTTGGAGTTAAACGGTACAAAGTAAGGTTTAGAAAGTGGCTTAAAATAAGTATCTTTCAGTACCTGCTGTCCGATAGGCCCTAATAGCAACATGAGGTAATTCTTTGCCAATACTTTGTTAGGTGCGTTTGTAGGAATGGTCACTGCGTAAAATATAGGTGCTCCTGACTGTGTTGCTTCACTACTTGAACCACTTAATCCCATGGGTGCACCACTGCTATTAACCTGTGAATAATATTGAATCGCAGATTCATTTGTATGGCCAAGATTTACCTGCCATGGCAGCTGGATATATCCCAATCCGTAAGACTTTGCAAGACTTCTGTAAGAGATTCCGAAATATGGCGCTCCTGTCTTTATCATTGCATCAAGACTAGCCTCTATGCCCACAGGCCTGAGATATCCAGTCTTAGTTTTCTTTATCCATATTGCCTGGAATATTGCATTAGTGTCGTTTACAGGATAACCAAGTTCCTTGTGGAACCATGCATTGTATGCAGTATTATCGTGCTTTACCAGATACATTCCTGCAAGTTTCATAGCCTGTATTGCCTGAAATCCAGCCGGGTCCTGACTGCCATTACTGACACCTATTGTCACACCTGGTGATGTCACAAACTTCCACCAGTTTTGACTATTGATATCACTTACGTGGTAAGTTTTACCTTCTATGGTTATAGGTGCTTGAGAATTCTGTGAATACAGAACAGATATCTGATTGGTTGCAAATACTATCATCCATGATGCATATTTTGGGGCCAGAACCTGAGGTATTACACTGGAAGCAGCAGATGCATAAACGTCATATTGTCTGTGCAGTACACCAATCTGCTTTCCACCTTTAATGCTACCCATAAAAATTCCTCCGCCGGGTAGAATAGGGGCATTAGGATATACCTCACGCCACTTCTGACCAAGGTCTTTTAACGCATACCCCAAAGACCCTGCGGCAATTACTGTGACACCGGGATGGGAAGACACAACAGGGCTACTTGTGGTTGTTGATGTTTTTGGAGCTCCGGTTGTTTTCGGAGCTGTTGTACAACCTGCTCCTAACAGAACAAAAAACAGTATCGATATAGTTATTATTTTCTTTAACATATTACACCTCCTTGTGTTATATGTAAGCGTACATCACTACATTAATATTTAAAGCTTATGAATATTAAATATAAAGTAATCTAAAGTGGTTACATAGCTTATAATTAAATAGAATATCATACAATTAATTTCTATGTCTGTCGAATGGAAGTTGAAAGTATGATAGCCGGCAAAGCATAAGCTCTCGATATGAGAAGCATAAACCCTGATCCACATCCAAACCTCCTTAATGTTTTTAACAGGAAACTATGGACTTTTGACCTAATTTTAATCCCTCCCTATATTTAGTTCACTGTATCTTTGTGTTTAATATAAATATTTATTTGAAAACTCATTAGAAGTTTTTATACTTTTTATTGCTTCCTTTTCTTTACCTTCTTTTTCTAATTGATTCTACCAATTTTTCGCCAGATATTATTGTAATTCGGAATTCATCATTTTTACGGCTAAATCACTTTCAGAAACTAAGTTATCAGGTCTGTTAATCAGAGGAGCACTAATGTATAAATGTATATTCCAGGTGCACCGGAAAAGTGTTCACTGGTCAAGCTTGCATTTCACCCCTCTAATATTTGTAACATTGCCAGAAGTCCAGAGAAATATATTTATGGTAGATTCATAACATTATTGTAGGATGTACAAAGATGAAATTCTTGTTCTTCATGAGTTCCTTATCTGGGTGAAGAAGTTCCTTGAGGAGACATATCAGTGTCAGGAATGCTTCATTGATTATGAAAAAAACCCGGTTAGGCACTACCATATCAATATAAAAAAGACAGAGCATGAAGAGGCTCTTGGTCTTCTACTCATAGGTTTCGATAAATTCTTCAGAGAGTATTACACAAATGAAAAAAGATGAAACTGGAAAATTCTATTAAAAGTACTTCCAATGGCTACCTTCTTGAGATTATCGTCCAGCCTGGAGCTGGAAGGAATGAGCTTTCGGGCTTCAATAGCTGGCGTGGAAGAATTGAGGTTAAAATAAAAGTCGAAGCAAAGGATAACAAAGCCAATAAAGAGCTTGAAAAATATCTTTCAGAGATTTTTGAGTGCAGAGTAGAAATAGTAAATGGAAAAAAGTCCAGACAGAAGACAGTTTTTATTCCCAGAGAGAAGTCAAGAATTATTGATATACTCTCTAAAGGGTTGACTTCACATTAATAACTAACCATAATATTTAGCTAATGTTACTATCTCAAAATTCTCCCAATGAAAGTTCTGATTATAGCTGAGAAACCAAAAGTAGGTCAGAAGATAGCCTTTGCACTGTCAAAAGACTACAAGAAGAAACGTCATGGTAGAGCCAATTACTATGAGCTTTCAAGCAACGATAAGGATATTGTCATTGCCAGTGCAGCAGGTCATCTTTATTCACTGAAGGAAAAGAAATCCTCAAGAGACTACCCTGCCTTCGATATAGAATGGGCACCTCTATATGAAATTGGAAAGGGTAAAAGCTACATAAAACAGTATGTAAATCTACTGAAAAAACTCGGAAAAGAAACAGACATATTTATAATCGCCACTGATTATGATATCGAGGGCGAGCTACTTGGATACAATGCACTCAAATATGCTGTTCTTGGCGATAAGGCAATAAATAAAGATAAAATAAAGAGAATGCGCTTCTCCACCCTCACCACTCTTGATTTGAGGAAGGCCTACTCCGAGCTTTCTGAAGTTGACTACAATCTTGTGGAAGCCGGAGAAACAAGACATATCCTAGACTGGTACTGGGGTATAAACATTTCAAGAGCTTTAACCGAAGCTGCTAAAAAGGGCTTAAAGCGCTATGCAGTCTTCAGCGCCGGTAGAGTTCAAACACCCGCTTTAGCCATACTTGTGAGAAGAGAGAGGGAAATATCCATCTTCAAGCCTGAACCTTATATTAAAGTCTATGCCGACCTTAAAGTTTCAAGAAGAAAGATAAGAGCAGAGCATGTTCTTGGTAGAATTTTTGACCTCCAAAAGGCTGGAGAGATATTAAATAAAGTCAAAGGTGAGAAAGAGGGAATAGTCAAGAGCGTAACAAGGAAAGAGAGTATAATACCTCCGCCTGTACCTTTTGACCTGGGCACACTTCAGTCTGAAGCCTATAAAGCCTTCAGGTTAACTCCAAAACAGGTTCAGGATATAGCTCAGAGTCTATATGAAGAAGGTTGCATTTCATATCCCAGAACCTCCTCTCAGAAACTTCCTCCTGCCATAGGTTACAGGAGAATTATAGAAGCTCTTGGCAAAAACGCAAAATTTGCGGAGGCGTCAAAAAAGCTTCTCAAAAAGGAAAGGTTATATCCAAGACAGGGAAAAAAGGATGACCCTGCACATCCTGCAATATTTCCAACAGGCCAGACTCCAAAGAAGCTAGAACCAAGGGCTGAGAAGATATATGAGCTTATAGCATATCGCTACCTTGCAACCTTTGGCGATAGCATGCATAGAGAGAATATTAATGTTAAAGTGGAGATTAAAGATGAAGATTTCGGATTCTCTGCTTCAAGAACTCTTGAAAGGGGCTGGAGTGAATTTTATCCCTACCTGAAGCTGGAAGAAATTCAGCTACCTGAAATTAACGAAGAAGATATATTTAAGGTATTAAAAATCGTAGGTGATGAGAAGGAGACCTTGCCGCCAAGGAGGTATAACCCTGCCTCACTTGTAAGAGAACTTGAAGCTCTGAGACTCGGCACAAAGGCTACAAGGGCTGAGATTGTGGATACATTATACAGAAGGGAATATATAAAAGGAGTTTCCATAAAAGTTACTCCTCTTGGTATGCGCGTCATAGAGGCTCTGGAGAAAAATATCCCAAAGATTATTGATGAAAAGCTCACAAAATATTTTGAAGAAAAACTGGAGAAAATCCAGCGTGGTGAGGCAAAAAAAGAGGAAACTATCGAAGAAGCAAAGGAAGAGTTAATAAAAACTCTGAAGATTTTCAGAGAAAAGGAAGAAAGTATTGGTAAGAGCATTGCTGCAGGATTCATCGAAAAAGACAGGGAGATGAAAATTATAGGTAAATGTCCTAACTGCGACAGCAACCTGAGAATAATCCGCTCAAAAGCTTCAGGAAAGCAATTTATAGGATGTTCAAACTACCCGAAGTGCAAAACATCCTTCCCTCTCCCTCAGAAAAAAAATGTTTATCCTACTGATAAACTCTGCAGCACATGCGGATTACCCATGGTGAGCATATCTTTTGGCAGGAGAAGAATTCTAAGCTGTATAGATATGAACTGCAAGAGTAAAGAAAAGTATAATCAGGCAAGACAAAAAAAAGAAATAGAGTAATTTTTTAATCTCTTAAAACAGTAATCTTTAAATACTAATAGCCCTTAAGGTAGAGCAGAAAATCCGTGAGGTGATTTATATATGGCAAGACCAGTTGTTGATCAGGAAGCATGTGTTGGATGTGGAACATGTGAAAGTATGGACCCAGATTGTTTTGAAGTAGTTGATGATAAAAGCAATGTAAAGTGCGATGACTGTGCAACCTGCGATGAAATTGCAGAAGCCTGTCCAGTCCAAGCAATTACATGTGAATAAACCCTCTATTCTTTAAAATTTTTTTAACATTTTGGGTAAATATTTAATATTTTCTTAATTTTAAATTAATGGTATACTGTAACTTAGCTATGGTATATTAGACCAGTGCAACACCGATTAGAAAACAAAAATTTTATATATTAAAGATATACAGTTTGAAACATAGGAGGTATGTTTATGACAAGGCCAGTTGAAGAACTTGAAAAGGGGAAGTGGCCGAGCTATGTTACCGAGTGGAAAAAAGCCGGCTACACTGGTTTAGTGGAAATCTACAATAAAGCTTTAGAAGATAAAAGGACCCATTTCAAACACGGCGGAATGGTGGGCTACCCAGGTTATGATGCAGGAGTAATAGGAAGACTTTCAGACATGCCAGAAGTTCTTGGAAGTTCCCATATATTCAGAATAATCGAGCCTGCAGGCTGGTTCTACAAAACAGAATCACTTAGAAAGGTTGTAGATGTCTGGACAAAATATGGAAGCGGACTTCTTAACTTCCACGGTGCCACTGGAAATCTGCAGCTTGTGGGTGTTGAGACAGAGAATATAGAGCCTGCTTTTGAAGCGCTGGCGAAGCTTCACTATGACTTCGGTGGAAGTGGCGGTGACGTGAGAACGCTTGCAGCCTGTGGAGGTCCTGCTATCTGCGAATACAGCAATATCGATACTCTTGATCTCTATCAGGTCTTAACAATGCGCTTTATAGAGGATATTCACCGTCCAAGATTTCCATATAAATGGAAAATCAAAATTTCAGGGTGTCCAAATGACTGCGTAGCTGCAACTGCAAGGAGTGATTTTGCTGTAATCGGCAACTTCAGAGATGCTATCAAGATAGATCAGGATATTCTAAAGGAGTATCCAGAAGAGAAAATTCTGAAGGTAGTCAACAAGTGTCCTACAAGTTGTATGAGCTACGAGAATGGGAAACTTGATATAGATATGGGAAATTGCACAAGATGCATGTACTGCATTAATGAGTTTCCCAAGGCACTCAGACCCGGTGATGATAAGGGAGCAACAATCCTCATAGGCGCCAGAGCAAGAGGTAGAATAGGCGCTTTTCTGGGCTGGACACTCATACCATTCATAAAGGTTGAAGCACCATACACCAGGCTGATTGAAATAATAGTAGGCATCCAGGATTGGTGGGATGAAATAGGGAATCCAAAGGAAAGAGTTGGCGAAGCCATATACAGAATTGGTTTTGGTAAATTCTTATTTGAAGTCGGTAAAAAACTGGGAATAGACCCTGTACCCCAGATGATAACAAGACCAAGGGCAAATCCCTTCTGGTTCTATTGGCCAGGGGAGGTAGAGTAAAATGGCACTGAGTTTTGATGACCTAGATTTTGGACCACCGGATTATAAGGAATTTTTACCGCCTGTATCCAAGAGGAATTATGGCAAGTGGAAATACCACGAGCATATAAAGGGCGGTGTGATAAAGCATGTGGCAGAGAGCGGAGATGAAGCCTATACTGTAAGAGCAGCTATACCAAAGTATGTTGCAGCAGAAACTGTGCACAAACTCTGTGATATAGCCGATAAGTATTGCGAAGGCTACATAAAGTTCACCTCAAGACACAATGTGAGCTTTATAGTACCCAAAGCCGAAGATGTCGACAGTGTTATAAAAGACGTTGAGGCTATGGGTTTCCCTGTTGGCGGCACTGACCACAGCCTGAAGGCAATAATTCAGTGTGTCGGCTGGACTCACTGCCATACTCCAGCTACAGACTCTCCCTCAATAACAAAGGCTCTCTATGAAGAGTTCTATGAGGAGTTCAAGGACAACAATGCTTTCCCGGAGAGAATAAAGATAGCTGTTTCAGGCTGCCTTAACATGTGCGGAGCCACTCATGCCAGTGATATAGCCATAATAGGTATGCACAGAAAAGTACCAACTGTGATTGATGAGATAGTTGAGAAGTTCTGCTCTGTGCCTGACCTGATCAAGTCATGTCCAAAATATGCAATAAAACCAAAGAAAGGCAATCCAAAGAGCATTACTATTGCCGAAGAGAAGTGTATGTACTGTGGTATCTGCTATAGTATGTGTGAAGGTATCCCAATACATAACCCTGAGTATGATGGTATAAGCATCTGGGTTGGCGGAAAAGTATCCAATACAAGAAAGGGACCGCTTCTTGCACGCCTGATAATACCCTTCATGCCAAATGAACCACCACACTGGAAAAATGTTGTTAAGGTTGTCAGGAAGATTGTGGATATCTACAAAGCCAATGCTGAAGAAGACGAGAGAATTGGTGAGTGGATAGAGCGCATCGGCTGGGAGAAATTCTTCCAGATAACTGATATCCCATTCAGTGACAAGAGCATTGATGACTGGATTTTCAGTGTTGAGACATACAGAAAGGGTACAAACTTCAAGATGGTGTAAAAACCATCTGTTTTTTTCTTTATATTTTTAATCTGATTTTTATTTTGTCTGATTTTAATTAGGATTACTTTGTTAACTTTTTTTTGCTCTGGCATGGAAGATAGAAGCGATTTTCAGAGTATGATAATTGAGAATATGGCAAGAGTAAAGAATGTGATTATTGTTGTAGGCGGAAAAGGCGGGGTTGGTAAAAGCACAATCTCGGCAAGTCTTGCCTATGCTCTTGCAGCAAGAGATTCAAAAGTTGGCCTTCTTGATGCAGATATAACTGGCCCAAATATTACAAGATTTTTCGGGCTGAATGCTGTTAAACCCGAGGTTCTTGACGACAGGATATATCCTCTTGAAGCTTATAATGTGAAGGTAATTTCCATGGAAGCTCTGCTCGACTATTTCTCGGAGCCTGTCGCATGGCGCGGTCCAATGGTAATAAAAGCTATAGTAAACTTCCTCAGAGATGTGGTATGGGAAAATCTCGATTATCTCATAATAGACCTGCCCCCCGGCACAGGAGATGGGATATTAACTGTTATGCAGGTACTTCCTGAAATAACAGGTGCAATTGTTGTAACCACACCCCAGGATATTGCTCTCATGGACGCTACAAAAAGTGTTGAACTTCTGAACAAGATGGAAGTGCCTCTGATAGGTCTTATAGAGAATATGAGCTATCATATATGCAAGAGCTGCGGCACCAGAGAAGAAATTTTTCCGAGAGGCAACATAGACAGATTTTTAAAGAAATACAGACTGAAATTGCTGGGAAGATTACCTATAGAGGCAACAGTGGGCAAACTCAGTGAAGAAGGCATACCCTTCGTCACAGATAATACCTCAGTAGCAGCAGAAGTCTTCTGGAAGATAGTAGAGGAGGTCGAAGAATATGTCAGAAAATCTGAAGATTGAATGCAGTTTCTGTGGTAAAGAGATAGTCAGGGATATTTATCACAGGCTGAGAACAGGCAGAGTGCTGTGCAGGAACTGCTTTGATTCAGAAATAGAGACACCAAGATTTCTTTTTGAACTCAGAGCACTCATAAAAAGTAAAAATTATGAAGAACTTAAAAAAAACAGCCGAACAGTCTTCCTTGTTGATTCTCTGAAAGGGAAAGTAGATGATGAGGAATATGTACTTAAAGAAACTTCAGGAAAAGAAATAAGTTTCAGCCAGTTTTGTGAGATGATAAAGGGGAAGAATGCTTAATCCTTTCAAGTATGCTACCCACCACATCTCTGTATTCCATGTCAACATCTTCCAGAGAGGTTTCACCTTTCTCAATTTTCTGTGCGGCTATCTCAAGAGGCCTGAGAGTTTCCAGAGCTCCCTCACCCAGACAGATTGACTCTTTTACTGCCACCTCAACAAAACCTGGATTTACTTTAAGGAGGCCATTGAAATTCTTTATTATACCTTCAAGAGCTTCCTGGGCACCAGCATCTTTTAGAAAACCATAGGCCTGTTTCATCTTCTCCTTATAATTTTTATTATGATTGTAGTCAGAAATCGCATATATTATATAAATTTCAAAAAGCCCCAGAGCAGCCTTTGAAAACTCAGCACGATTGAGTTCTTTTAGCATATTGAAGGCTTTAATATAGCTTTTCTCTGCCTCCTCAAGCTTTGTCTGTGCCTGAAGAGCAGATGCGAGATTAATGGCTCCAAGAGCACAGGCTTCATTATCCTCTATTTCCTCATAGATATCCTCAGCCTTACTGAAATAGATAGCCGATTTATCAAATTTTTCCATATCAAATTTTAGCTTACCCAGGAGAGAATATACTGATGCAAGTTTTTCCTTATCCTCTACCTCAAGTATAATATCAAGGGCACTTTTTAGAAGTTTTTCTGCTTCCTCAAGATTATTTATACTTTTATTTACAAGAGACAGATTGATATAATCCTGGGCTGCTTCCTTTTTAAGTCCCAGCTTATCATGTAACTCAAGAGCTTTATTGTAATATTCCATAGCCTTTTCAAAGTCCTCTTTCATTCCATATATAACTCCAAGGTTACCATAGCAGGTCGCCTTCCCTGAGTCATTTTTCAGCTTTCTGTAAATCTCAAAAGCCTTACTGTATTCCTTCTCTGCCTTTTCTATCTCTCCACTGACAGCATAGGCAAAACCCAGCTTAATTCTAATCTTTGCCTCTTCTTCTCCCTTCCCTCTGACATCATCAATATCCTTCTCTAATCCAGTTATAACGTCATTTAGTCCATTCATTTCAATCACTTAAATACTGCATTTTGAATCATAACATCATTTATCACTTCAGCAATACTTGTACTGATATCCTGTATATCAAGCATACTCAGAGTTATCTCTTCAGGCTCCACAACTTTTATAACCATAGGCACGTATTTCAGCACCAGGTCAAACACACTGCTTGGAGGCTCTATTAAAAGGTCAAGAGCAACAACCCTGCCTGCCTCAAGTTTCATCTCCTCAGCCTTAATGTATTCCACATCACCACTTATAGACTCAATAACTCTTGAAATAATGGTATTAAAATCTTCATCCTCGTTTTCAATAAGTACACCCACTCTTACAGCGCCATGGTCAAGAATAGAATCAATCTCCTCCTCATCA
Organism: archaeon BMS3Bbin15; assembly: GCA_002897955.1. NCBI lineage: Archaea > archaeon BMS3Bbin15. Next base: position 2,356 of record BDTY01000023.1, on the reverse strand, counting down.
ACAGGAGTGAACTCTTCTTCAATATCTTCAAACACAAATCCGGCATGATAGTGTGAATAAAGGTCCCTTATTACACTCCCTGTAAAAGCAAGAAGCTGCTGGAACTCCTCTCTGCTCATAGTTATTTCTGCAGGAGAGTTCAGAAGGATAGCACTTGGAGGATACTTTATAACTCCTCTGATAAAACTTTTCATATCACTGAATTGAAGCTCCAGCTCAACTATACCTGTATATGAGCCTTCTTCTTTTTTCACTTCACCCACATCTTTTCCAACAAGTTCAACATCTTTATCTCTCTCTATATCCTCCACAAGTTTCTTAAGACTTCTTTCAACTGCATAACTGCTATTTCCCATACTCTCAGTTAAAAAATTTGCTTCAATCATTTAATCACCAAAAGGTATTTCAATCAGTTAGTTATTAAGTTAAATTATGGATGTACCAACTGCTGTGCCTATTGCAATGCCAATATTTAAAATTATTGTTGGTATTGTACTGATATTTGTTGCTTCGAGAATAGTCGGCTTTGTCGTAAAAGCTGTGGGTCTTATATTTATAATCTTCGCTGGATATGAATACTACATAATAAAAACACATGCATTTCCAGACATAGCCCTGCCAGTAATAATTGGCCTTGCTCTGATATCTGTGGGTAAGAATATAGCTGAGACAGCTGTGAGAATTGCCGGTCTACTTCTGATTATATGGGGAATCATTGGTCTTGGCATAATTCAGGTATAATATTTTCTTTACTTTAATAGAAGTGTTTTTTCAGAATAAGTGCATCTTCTCCATCAGCATAGTAATATTCCTGCACACCTGCCAGAGAGTAGCCAAGTCTGGTGTAGAACCCAATAGCTTCTTTATTCGAAACTCTGACTTCAAGCCATATTTCTCTAACTCCTTTTCTTAAAAGTATTTTCTCAACAGTTTCCATAAGCATTCTGCCAATACCCTCTTTTCTGAGATTTTTTGCCACAGCTATTGCTATTATATGACCGCTATCACCTACCTTTCTTGCAATAATATAGCCCACAATTTTGCCCGCCCATTCTGCCACAAAAAACATGTCGCCATGGAGCTCATAGAGATTCATAAGAAATATTGGATGATACGGGTCTTCGAAACTCTCAACTTCCACCTTATAAACATCTGAGATATCGGCTGGTGTGAATTTCCTTATAATCAACATTTATGCACCTTTTAAGCTATTGCTTTATAGTGTTAAATTTTTTTCTAAGGTAATGCAGGAGATTTTAGAGTATATCCTGAAGAACTATTCTTCAGCCAGTAAAATTATCGAAGTTGGTGTTGGTAATTATACTGAAGTACTGACAAAACTAAAGGAAAAGATTGATGGTGAGGTAACTGGAGTTGACATTAAAGATTTGAAGGGCATTGATAGAGATGATATATTTAACCCCGAACTGGAGATTTATAGAGGAGCAGAGCTTATATATGCTCTCAGACCAGAACCGGAACTCTATCCTGCTCTGAAAAGAATTGCCAGTTCTGTGAAGGCAGATTTAATTATTCGACCTTTTTCTGGTGACTGCTGCTTCGATATCGAAGGTTTAAAGCTTGTTAACTATGGAAGGGAGTTCTTCTACATAATGAAGGGGTAGATTACTTCAGAAGGGAACCACAATTTGAACAGTATTTTGTATTTGTCTCACACCTTTCTCCGCATTTATTGCATGTCACAACTTTAATAAGGTCAAAGAAATCGCATCTCTCTGAGCGCATATCCTTTGAAAGAGCACAGAACATATTGAGTTCTGCACCACTGTAATTCCACTTCATTATAATATTTGAACAGTATATGCACTTTGCGGTAAAATTCTTCAGATAGGTAAAATCTACCATATTAACTCTTTTTACATTTAGATTTTCTGCCTTAAATATGTATTCGTTAATGTATAGCATTATGGAGACCATCCAATTACCCCCTTAAAACTCTGGTTCTAATTGGATAATATCAATTCGAAACTCCTTCTCCTATATCTTCCAGCTAAAATTTATAGAAAATCAGTGGAACTGTGGTCTTTTAATCAGTCAACTTCCTCCCTCACCCTGCATCAGACACCAAAAGCCGATATTTTTACATGGTTTTCACTAATTCAGACTTCTTCTCCCTATATTTAACAGTGCAATTTCAGAAATATCTGGCAAAAGAATTAACAGGCTCTATTCCATTTTGTATATTGTTAAGAATCATCATCTGGTATGCCACGAAGCTGAGTTTACTGTAAAGTTCCTTTGAATCATTGGGTATCCCTTTCACATTGAACTTTACAGTGTCTTTGATATAATCGTTAATCCTTTCGCATTCGCTTCTTTCTTTATATGAGTCATC
>BDTY01000022.1 GCA_002897955.1 archaeon BMS3Bbin15 | reverse complement strand
ACAATCTCAGTACACACAAAGAAAAGGCGTTCTATGAAACGTTCAACAAAGATGAGGCAGAAAGAATACTGAACAAGATTGAATTTCACTACACACCAAAACATGCAAGCTGGCTAAATGCAGCAGAAATTGAAATCAATGTGATGGATATTGAATGCACAGGTAGACGAATAGGTGACACGGAAAAACTAGCCAAGGAAATAGCTGCATGGACCTGGAGAAGGAATGAAATGAAAAAGAAGATAGATTGGAAGTTCACGAGAGAGAACGCTGACAGAAAACTATCTAAGTATTATGTCCCATGATTAAATTGACACGACACTAGCTAAACATATACATTATATTTTATGATGGGGAAAAGATTTAACTTTTTATTTTCCTTTTTGTAAAGAATAAAGTATATCAACCCTACAGTATATAACATACAGTATGCTAAGGATAAAATACTATAATGGATTGTGGATATAATGGGATGCGGATGTGGGCATAGTAACTCGCATGTACATTCGGAAAGTAATGATTCACATTCTGGTGTATCGGGTGCAAAGGAGATACTGGATAAGAGACTGGCCAGAGGCGAGATAACTCAGGAAGAATATAAAAAACTCAAAGAGGTGATTGAGAAATGATGGAAATGAAACAGGACCCGGTTTGTGGTATGGAGGTGAACGAATCAAAGGCGGAAAACAAATTTTACTATAAAGGGAAGATGTATTTTTTCTGTTCACCCTCCTGTAAGAATACCTTTGAAAAAGAACCGGAAAAATATCTGAAAGAAGGGCCTAAAGGCATGCCAATGTAATATTTATTTTTTGAAGAGTTATGCATGCTATATCCACCAGGGGTTGGAGTACAGGGGTATACCCCCTTCCAAGCCCAGAACAAAAGAGATACCACTGAAAATATAATGATGAAATTTTCCCTGCTATTTCTGGAGAAAAACTTTTTTTATGTTCATCCAACCAGAGAATCAGTTCTTATTGTATTATAATCATATACTTTTGTGTGCATCAGGCCCATGCATAATATCAAAATAACATGTATATTTAAATAGAAGCCAGAATCTCTTTTAAAACAGAACAGGTAGGTTATTATAGAAAAGAATTATCCCCCTGCTACAGGAGGGTAAATTGCCATTCTATCACCTTCTTTAAGGACAACTTCCCGCTTCATGTCCAGGAGATTTCTACCGTTTACAGTAATCATCACATCAGTACGAAAATTACCCCTGTCATCATAAATATCCTTAAGGAAGCTGCCTCCCAAGACTCTGGCTGCAGCTTTCATGGCATCGTCAAGAGAAGGGGACGACCCTATCACGAGCCCCTTACCATACTTTTCCCTGAAAGTTGCATAAAACTCTATTTTAACCTTCATGCCTAAATCTCAATATCCAGCTCCTTTATCTTTTCTTTACTGGGAACACCTCTATCCCAGCCACGCAGAGAATAGTAGTCCTTCTTCATCATATCAAGTTCCACAACCTGACCCTTAGCCGCACCCTCTGGCATGGGCTCTTTCAGAAGTCTTGGCGGTAGTGTATCCTTTCTGGCGCCGAAACCATATTTATTGATTATCATCCGTTCAAGATTATATATTCTCTCGCCTATCGCCAGAATGTCACTGGCTTCCATCTTCCACCCTGTAACAGCCGAAAGAAGGGAAGCATAGTCATCAACACCCAGAGCAAAGGTGCTAAAGAGGCAGTTTACTGAAGAGTTAACCACACATGTAAAGTCCTGGAAGACTTTGACCCACTGAGCTTTCCCATCGGGAGTCAGAGGGTCAATCTTTTCCGGCAGGCCCAGGATTTCAGGAGATACTGTATAACCGGTAACATGGCACCCGCCTCTGTTGGAAGTGGCATAGTTAAGACCCATGCCCTTGATTCCCCTGGGGTCATATGCAGGCATTTCCAGACCTTTGACACTCATAGAAAGCTCAGAACTACCATATATTTCAGCAAGCCTCTTCGAGCCGAGGGCAAGATACTTTCCAAATCCTCCTTTATATGCAGTTCTCCACACCATTTCCACCATGGCAGAGGCATTACCAAATTCAAGCATTGCACCCTGAAGGTCCTCCTCAGGTATAAAACCCTTTTCATTTAACTCCATAGCGGCGGCAATGGTGGAGCCCATAGTAATGGTATCCAGCCCCATTTCATCACAGAGATGGTTGGCCTTTATTACAGCCTCCATGTCCATTACACCCGTGCTGTTACCCAGAGCCCATATAGACTCATATTCTGGACCTTCGGAAGATTTAATATGATATGCTCCTTTCTTAACAGAGGTAACCCTGCCGCAGCCTATGGCACAACCCCAGCAGTAACTGTTCTTGGAAAGATATTTCTCAGCCATAGTCTCTCCGCTTATCATATCCGCCTTTTCATTGTAACCTGTCTGCCAGTTCTTAAAGGGTAGTGCCCCTGCATTGTTGATTATATTCACAAGAACCGCTGTTCCAAACTTGGGAAGCCCCTCGCTGGTTACGGGATTACTTTTTATCTTCTCAAGAGCTGCCCTTGAGACCTCCTTGAACTCGTCTGGTTTTGCAACCTCAACCTTATGTTTTCCTGAGACCACCAGAGCTTTCAGATTCTTGGAACCCATTACAGCACCCACACCAGTCCTGCCAGCAGCCCTGTGCTTATCATTCATTATATTCGCAAATAGAACAAGATTCTCTCCCGCCGGGCCTATGCAGGCAACACTTGATTTTTCTCCCATCCTTTCTGTGAGAATTTTCGTGGTATCAAAGGTGGTTTTACCCCACAAATCAGAGGCATCTTTAATCTCGACACTACCATCCTTCAATTCGAGATATACTGGTTTTTCAGCCCTTCCCTTTATAATAACAATATCAAAGCCAGCAAACTTGAGATATGGGCCCCACTTCCCTCCTGAATTGGCGCTCCCGATAGAGCCAGTCTGAGGCGAGCGAAGAGTCATCACATGATAGCGACCCGCTTCAGGGAAACCCGCCGCCCCTGTAGCCGGTCCCGTAGCAAAAATCAGCACATTTTCCTCTCCCAGCGGGTCAATATCTCTGGGAGAAATTCCTTCCGCTTCATATCCCTTCAAAATTTCGTACAGAAGATATGTGCTGTATCCCTTGCCACCGAGATATTTACGGGCAATATCAGTTTCTATTTTACTATACTCTACAGTACCATCGTTCAGGTTCACTTCCAATACCTTATCCATATATCCATTACTCATACCCATTACCCCCTAAAATTCACTGCGAATTTTAGTAATTATTACTTGTCCTTCAGAGAATATATATTTTATGTATTCTTCGACATAACTCAACATAAATTATATTCCGCCTCTACAAAAAAAGCATATAAATGTAGAGGCGGACCGGAAGGTTTTGATGGGAGAGTAAGTAATACTTTGTTCTAAGCTATTTAAATAATTTATCTTTCAATTCTTATAACATAAAATACCCGCAATTTAAGTTGTGGTTCAAATAGGATTCCCATATCTATCCAGAAATGCAATTTCTGATAAATCCTTTCTGGATGAAATTCTCTCCTTTTCCACAGGATATCCCATAGCAAGGACTGCCATGAGCTCCAGACTTTCCGGGGCTTTCAGGATTTGTCTGACCCTCTCCCTGTTTGCCAGAATCTGTCCCAGCCATACACCTCCTAGGCCCAGCGCCCTGGCAGCAAGTAGCATATTCTCACTGGCAGCACCCATAGCCATAGCATCCTTATCCCTGTCATAGCTGGATTCCCTGTCCAGAAACACACATATTGCGAAGGCCGCACCTTTAAGAATGTGGCCATAACTTGTCTGCTCTGATAATCTTGCAATAAGCTCCCTGTCTCTAACCACAATAAATTTCCATGGCTGATTGTTAAGGCCTGACGGAGCCCAGCGGCCAGCATCCAGAATCTGCTTTATGGTTTCAATACTCACATCCCTGTCCACGAATTCCCTTACACTTCTCCTTTTATGAATGGCATCAATAACTTCATCAGAAATATAAATCACCCCTTTTCTACTCTTATATCTGACATATTTCTCATCCATCCCCTTATAGGTTTTCCTGAAAATAAGAAGCAGTGTGGTTAAAGTCTATGAGTATGAATATTCTCATGCCCTATGAAGAAAGAAATCTCTAATTAAGAAGAATTTCCTCTATTATCTCTGTTCCCTTTCATTGAGGGCATCCTCCAGCTTCATTACGTACTCCGGCAATTCGGAAGGTCTTAAAATAGGGATTTTCACATAGTTATCCATAGTGATTGCAGTGTTTCTGGTAAATACGACAATACACGAGATATAATGGACAAAAAGGTTTATATTCTTTGAATTCACCTTTCCAATCAGCTTCTCTCTTAATTGTTTTGCATGATAATTCGCCTGTTTTACATGGTCTCCAGATGTTCCCTCCTGACATACTCCCACGACTAAAGAGGCTGTCCAGTAATCAAAAATACTACAAGAAATAAGCTAAATTTAGCCTTTATTGTCTAAAATAAGCAGTCTTTATATTACTGGGAGTAATTGTCGGACAGCCTCTAAAGTTCGTGGGCTTTCCCGCTCACGATTTTGTAAATCTATTATCCAGTCTGGTCAGATTTTCTGTAACCTCTTTTTCACCCTTTTTTCCCAGAGAAAAGACATATCCCTTTCTTGATTTTGAAAGAAGTATTATAATTCCAATTATTAGGATTGGTATTCCGATATAAAAGATTAAAGTGAGAAGTCCAGTAACAACAAGTATTATCCCTATAAGATAGTTCGAACTCTGACTTGAATTTCTATCTATATGGTCAGAATAAGATATAATTTTAGCCATTTGTATAAAAAATAAAAAGAGAGGGATTTAGATAGCTTTTTTTCCTACCTCTCTTGTTCTTATTCTTACAGCCTCCTCTACTGGCAGAACGAATATCTTGCCGTCTCCTTTCTTACCAGTGACTGCTGCCTCGCATATAGCATCTATCACCTTATCAACATCGCCGTCGTCAACTACAACCTCTATTTTAAGTTTGGAGAGGAGGTCAACTCTATACTCACCTGCTCTCCACTGTAGAATTATACCGCGCTGCCGTCCTCTGCCTCTAACTTCATGGATTGTCATTCCATAAAATCCTGCCTCTTCCAGTGATAGCTTTACAGGGTCAAGTTTCTCGGGTCTTATAATTGCTTCAACTTTCTTCATCTCAATCACCTAAGTATAAGCTTTTTCACCATGCTGAGCCAAGTCAAGGCCAACATCTTCATCCTCTTCCGGTACTCTAAGCCCGATAGTCTTGTCAATTATCTTCGCCAGTACGAATGTAACTACAAAGGCATAAACCCAGCTTGTAGAAACTGCAAGAATCTGAGCCACAAACTGATGGACGTCACCCATTAACAATCCGGTTGCGCCAACACTTGCGAAAATGCCTGTGGCCAGAGCACCCCATGTACCACCCATGCCATGTACAGCCCAGGCGTCAAGACTCTCATCTATACCTCTCTTTTCTCTGAATAGAATGGCATAGTAACATACAAATCCTGCACCAATACCTATTATTATTGAAGCAAGAGGGGTGACAAATCCGGCAGCAGGTGTAATTGCAACAAGACCTGCCACAGCACCGCTTGCAACACCCAGTCCACTTGGTTTTCTATGATACCAGCTTATAAACATCCAGGTCAAAGCTGCTGCAGCTGTTGCAGTATTTGTTGTCACAAAGGCATTAGCTGCAATACTATTAGCTCCAAGAGCACTTCCTGCATTAAAACCGAACCAGCCGAACCATAGCAGGACAGCACCCAATATAGTCATTGGTATATTGTGGGGCTCCATGAAGGTTGAACCAAAGCCTTTTCTCTTACCTATCACCAGCGCAATGGCCAGAGCAGATACACCAGAACTGATGTGTACAACGGTACCACCTGCAAAGTCAATAGCACCGAAGCTTGCAAGCCAGCCACCACCCCATACCCAGTGTGCAATTGGGTCATATACAATGGTAGTCCAGATAAGTATGAAAACAATAAAAGAACTGAACTTTATTCTTTCCACAAATGCCGCTATTATAAGAGCAGGCGTTATAATCGCAAAAGCACCCTGGAAGATTACAAACGCAAGCTCAGGTATACCTGTGCTGGGGAGTATACGAAGGCCAACATCATTAAGTCCAACACCGATATTACTGAAGCTACCAATGACTCCACCTATATCCTTGCCAAAGGCCAGAGGATAGCCAATAAGAACCCACTGGATACTTACAAGGGCAAGCACAACCATACTCATGGTTATTGTGGAGACAACATTCTTCTTCCTCACCATACCGCCATAGAACAGTCCGACAGCCGGTGTCATAAGAATGACAAGAGCTGCAGCGGCCAGTACCCATGCGGTATTTCCTGTATTTAGCTTAACTGCTTCATCTGCATGTACAGATGCAAGAGCAAGCAGCATAGATATACCTATCAACATTTTTCTCATTTTTTCACCTCTTTCCTTAGGAGTTCTTAAAAAGATACAATTTAAATATATTTGAGAACTTTTAAGATAGAGTATGTAGTCTTATGAACAGTTATGAAAAACCTATGGTCTTTTTAGCCTTGAGACCATTGAGACCGGTTGAATGCATTCTCCCCGATACACTCCGATAATTATTTATCATTACAGATAAAAAAATATGCTGTAAAGGGATAGAAAGTATTTAATAACAGGTGATAGCTCCATGGACATTGAAATTAAGAATGTGAAAATCTTCAATGACAGAGCCTTTGTTGCCCACTCAGCAAGGGTTAGCGGTGTTGGGAAAATTAAGAGTAAAGGGGGATTCAGAGACCCCACAGATAAAGAAATTTTTGCCATGGTGCTTGAGAATGACTATTCTTCAGCTCTTGAACACATTATATTTACCTTTGAAATTCACGGCCTCAGCAAAGGCAATTCTGCAGAACTTCTGGAACACAGAATTGCAAGTCACACCGGAAGGAGCACAAGATATCAGAATGAAGCAGATTTTGACTATACTCTACCTCCAGCGATTTCTGAGATATTGAATAAGTATGGGTTATCCCAGCAAGATTACAAAAAAATGGTAGAGAAAGGAAATGTTAATTTAGATAATGTAAAGAAAAAGGACATAAAGATTCTCAATCTATATTCTGAAGTTATTCATACAAGCCGTTCTGTTTATAACTCTCTCCTTGAGCTGAAAGTACCAAAGGAAAGTGCCAGATATGCTCTGCCCTTCTCCGTGCACACAGCCTATACCTACACAATAAACCTCAGAAGCCTTATAAATCTCCTGGGTTTAAGACTGTGCGTAAGAGCCTCGCCTGAAATGAGATGTCTCGCATCAAATATTTACCTCGCAGTTAGAAAGGTTTTTCCTGAAATTGATAATGTGTGGTGCAGAGGTTATAACCTTGCTGTGTGCCCTGAAAATGATGTCAGGGATTCTCCCCAGGGAAAAGACTGTCCATTTAAAAATTTTGAGAGTGATATTTTTATTCCAACAAAAAAACATGTCAAAGCAGGAATTAAGTTAAAGCCTTTCAACAGGAATAAATCTTTTAATGTTAAAGAAGCTCTGCTCAAAAAATGGAGTGAAATTTAGCTTACAGTTTTTACAGGTTTTAAAAATCGATTTTTAATTTAAATGTCTCAGAGCTCATAGGGTTCATCACTGATCAGATCGCCCATCATTCATCATTGACATTACAATGAAAAATCCTGCCCTGCACAATATATTTGATAAACTGCTATATAATCCCCCTATCCTTCAGACTAACATAAGCCGAGTCTCCCACAATAATGTGGTCAAGAACATCAATGCCTATTAGCTCTCCTGCCTCCTTCACCTTCTTTGTTATAGCTATATCTTCACTGCTGGGCTCCAGGTCCCCTGTGGGGTGGTTATGCACAAGAATTATCCTTGATGCAGACTCAAGAATAGCCTTTCTAAAAATCTCCTGTGGCTCAACAATACTCGAGGCTATTCCACCCCTGAAAAGTTTCTATCTTTTAATAACTCTATTTCTGATATTAAGAAGCAGAACAGCAAACACCTCAAGAGGCTCGGAACTCATATCCGAGACCAAGGAATATGCCTCCTCTGAAGAACGAATTATTGGTTTTTGTTCTCCCCTGTAAACAGACACTCTCCTACCAAGCTCAAAGCAGGCAACAATCTGACAGGCTTTTGCATCACTTATACCTTTAATATTTTTAAGGTTGCTGATATCTAACTTAGAGAGCTTATTAATGTCATATTTATTCAGGATATTCCCTGAAAGAGTTAACACATTCTCCCCCTTCATCCCGGTTCTGAGAATAATGGCAAGGAGCTCAGCATTCGATAAAGAAGAAGACCCATGTTTTATCAGCCTCTCCCTTGGCCTTTCACCTTTTGGAATATCCTTTATTGTATATTCAGTCATTCAAATCAGATTTTTAATCTCTTTTATTATATCTGTGGAAGATATAATTCCAATGGGGCGCTTCCTCAGAGGAGACTCTGTAACAACAAGCCTGTGTATTCCATTCTCAAGCATCAACCTGCCAGCTTCATAGAGGTCTGCTCCTGGCATAATTGTTATGGTATATGGAGTCATAACATCCTCAGCATAATAGTTAAGTTTGACTTTTTTATCCCCGTCAAAAAGCTTGAAGATGTCCATTGCGGATATTATACCAACCACATCACCGACATTGTCAACCACAACAACACCGGAGACATCTCTTGTAGAAAGTATAGATATAACCTTTGAGATAGGATGGCTGATATTTACTGAAATCACCTCTACTGTCATTACATCCTTAACCTTCTTATCCTCAAGCACTATCTCCATAAAAAACCTCCTCTGACTAATTTGGAGAAACTATCTCAAAAACTTTTCCCTTTCTCAAAGACGAATATCATTGGCAACTCTCTCACCGACTTCCAGCCACGAATAAAAAATTCATAGGAAACCACTCTTACACCTTCTCTGAGCTCCTTCTCCAGCATTGGGACAATCACCTCATGCATATTGAAGTTCAGATACATAGCCACAACATCAGCCTTTGATATGGCATAGGGTTTATCACCTCTTCCCCTATAACTCCAGAATATGTCTGAGAATATGTCACCCTCTATTATTGTAATTTTATCCTCAAGTCCTCTTTCCTTAATTTTTCTCCTTGCCATCCTGACAAGGGAGGCATCTTTTTCTATACCCACACAAGCCGCACCAAACTCCTCTGCTCCGACTATGAGAATATTTGCTTCACCACAGCCAAGGTCGTAGAGGCACTCTCCTTCTTTCAAACCAGCCAGTTTTAGCATTTCTCTTGCCTTCTCAAAAGGCGTTGGATGATAGGGTACAGTTGGAAGCATTTTATCACCTCTTTATAATTTCTTTATGATGGTTAAAATATCCTACGATAGGCACTGGATTAATATCATATTTAAAGTTATAGGAGGGTACTGAATGCCACTGAGAGAAGTCAACAGGATAGAGGCAATGGATGAGATGTATATAAATTATAAAATGAAAAATGATTACAACCTGATGCCAGGGGATATTCTGATTTTTGAGGTTAAGAGGCACTTTGACGAGAATAAAAAGCTCAGACAGACTATAGATAAAACCTTTGATGTGACAATGTCAAACCCCAGGTGGATAAACTTTGCAAGGGATGTTCCGGAGTTATACGAAAAGTACGGGGTGCGCTATAAGGATTTCCTGGAGGTTGTTTACAACTATGCAAAGAAGGGCAGGGACAGAATAGAGATTTACCCGGGAGAGCTGAAAGAATATCTGGACTTTGACCCTGATGAAAAGGAATAATTTTTTAAGCTTAGTCTGATAATATATATAGTGATAGATATGAGTTTCGAGAATATTCCAGACAAGAAAGTCTCAGAGTTGATGACAGGATATGTACTCATGATAGAGCCGGAGCTCACAGTACTTGAAACCATAGAAAAAATGACGGAACGTAATTTCAGATGTATTATTGTAGCAAGAATGACACCCTATAAGGAACTTGGCCTTGTTACAAGATTTGATATTATGGAGAAAGTTATAGGCAGAGGAAAGAATCCTTTCAGAGTCAGAATTATTGAAATTATGGATAAACCGGTATATTATATAGCGCATGATGCCACAATCAGAGAAGCAGCAATGATAATGGGGGAAAATCAGGTCTGTAATCTTCCGGTGAAGAAGGACGGAGACGTTATCGGGGTAATAAGCAGCAGCGATATTTTCAACGAGTATCTGAGCAAGACAGCCTGAGATTTACACCTCAATTATATGCCAGAATCTCCTCACAGTCCAGAAAAAATGGTTCTGTTTTAATTGAAAATTCCTTGGCCTTAACAAGCTTCTCCACTACCTTCCTGTGACTGTACCCTACCACTGCAAGAATTCTGCTTCCAGGATATTTTTCAGCAAGAATTAATATGTTGGCGGCCATAACCGCTTCTCTGTACTTCAAAAGCACCTCCTTTGCTTTTTTAAGATGTGAAGGTGAGATTTCAAGAAGCCTGCGGTAAAATGCAGGGATATCGCCTTTCTCAAACTCATCCCATAACTTCCTGTCCTCTATCCCGAGAATTTCCTTCAGATTCCTTAAAACATCCTCTTTCTTCATATCTATCAGAAAAACCATTGCTCCAGATTCACAGCCGGTTATCATGGCTATCTTCATCTCAGTTTCAAGATAAAAGTGCACCTCAAGAAACTTAAGATAATCATCCTCGGGCAATTCAACTGCAACTATATCTGGTTTAAAATCCGCTATTGCATCTTCAACATCAGCAATACTCATCTGATACCTATGATGCACACCTATTATCCTTATATTTTTCATGATTATCCAAGGAGCCTTTTAAGAAGAGCCTTCTGTGCATGAAGCCTGTTTTCAGCCTGGTCAAAGACTATTGACATACTGCTATCAATAACCTCGTCAGTAATCTCTTGGCCTCTATGTGCAGGCAGACAGTGCATCACCCTTGCATGGGGAGCAAGACTGAGCAGTTCTCTGTTTATCTGATAGGGTTTGAAATCTCTCAACCTTTTTTCCATCTCCTCCTCCTGACCCATACTCACCCATACATCAGTGTAAACAAAATCAGCATGACTCACAGCTTCTTCAGGATTTCTTGTTAGCAGTATTTTTGAGCCAGTGGTATCTGCAATCTCTTCTGCCTCGCTTAAAATATCACTGTCAGGCTCATAACCTTCAGGAGTCGCAACCCTTATATTCAATCCTACAATGGCAGAGCCGAGAAGCAGAGAATTGCACACATTGTTTCCATCGCCAATATATGCAAGGGTAGCATTAAAACTTCCTTTAAATTCCTTAACTGTCATTATATCAGCCAGAATCTGGGAAGGATGTTCTTTGTCGGTAAGTCCGTTTATAACAGGAATAGAGGAATATTTTGCAAAATCAACAACATCACTGTGCCTTTTTGCCCTTATAACCACGCCATCCAGATATCTGCTTAAGACTCTGGCAGTATCGGCAAGAGTTTCACCTCTTCCAAGCTGCATCTCCTTGGGGCTCAGATACAGCGCTATCCCACCAAGATGATTCATCGCAACCTCAAAGCTAACTCTTGTCCTGGTAGAAGCCTTCTCGAAAATCAATCCCAGAGTTTTTCCTTTTAAACTTTCTTCATAACCCCCTGATACCTTGAGCTCGAGGGCAGAATCTACAAGCTCTTCAAACTCCTCCTTTAAATCAATAATTGAGATTACATTCATCTTCCGAACGTCTCCATCTTTCTTAACTTTTTCTCTATAAGTTCCCTGGTACCTATATCATGTCTGTGATATATATGCTCTCCCTTTATATGGGAAATAGCTTTCTCTGCTATTTCCTCTGCCTCCTCAAGACTATCAGCAACGCCGACAACTGCCGCAGCTCTCGACGTTGTGGTAAAAAGCTTTCCCTTTTTCTCATTGACAACAGCATAATATAGATTTGCACCTTCATCTGCTATTGCCTCCTCATCCACCTCAATCTCACACGGTGGATAAGAATTAAGTCCATAACCTTCAGGTACGACATACTTGCACACAGTGGCAAGCTCTGAGAAAACCGCACCTTTAAGACCACCTTCTACAATATGCCTGCAGAGCTCTGAAAAGTCACTTTCAAGAAGGGTCAGAACATTCATAGTCTCAGGGTCGCCAAAACGACAGTTAAATTCTATGAGCTTAATTTCACTGCCTTTCATAAACTGACCATAGAGGATTCCCCTGTAACTTTCACCTGTTTTCTTTTTGAGAGCCATAACTGTTTTTTTAATAACATCAACTGCAAAATTGTAGTCTTCCTTTGTTAGAAACGGAAGAAGCCCATCAGCCATGGAGTAAGAGCCCATTCCACCTGTGTTATACCCTGTGTCACCCTCATAGGCACGCTTGTGGTCCTGCACCGCGGGCATGGGAATAATATTGCTACCATCCACGAAGGCCTGGACAGTGAACTCCTCTCCCGGAGCCTTCTCTTCCAGGACAACTCTACCCCCACCTATACCCCTCTCAAGAATTTCTTTTATATAAACTTTAACATCTTCCCTATTCTTCAGATGCTCTCCCTGAACCTTAACTCCCTTACCACCTGTCAGCCCCACCGGTTTAACCACAAGCTCTCCATTATAGGAATCAACATATGCACATGCCTTTTCAAAATCACTGAAGCACGCATAAGTGAGGTTTGCTGGAATGGAGTATTCTGCCATAACATTTCTGCAGAACTCCTTGTCTGTCTCAATAAGCGCCAGCTCCTTTTTTGGCCCCACCGATGGTATACCAACCTCATCAAGCAGATTGCTTATACCCGCACCAAGAGGTGCCTCAGGCCCCACAACAGCAATATCAATTTTATTACTAACTGCAAACTCCCTTATCCTTTCCAGTTCTGTCTCTTTTACATGTAAAACCTTCTCCGATAGTCTGAGTATTCCAGGATTTCTATTACCCATGACAGAGTAAAGCTCGACATCTTTATTTTTCTTCAGTGCAAGTGCCATTGCATGTTCTCTGGCACCTCCACCAATAAGCAGAAATTCCATATCACTATTCTCTCCTAATAAAAAAGATTTATATCGATTATAATCAAAGCAAAACCAAGTAAAAGCATTATTAAATGAAATAGAAACATATAACTCAGCAGAACATATAGCCCCAGCTTAATACTTGCTGATGCTCTGGCAACAGTCTCAATACTGTTCTTTGCATTATTAAGAATAGTTACCATATTGCTTATAAGGACAGTCAAAGGTTTCTCAATATTCAAAAAACTATCCCCCGAACTCTTAAGATTCTTGCTCATATCCGCCAGACTCTTGGACGTTGCACCAAGATTTGACGAGCTTGCATAAAGATTCGAAGCAGTATAGTCCAGCTGGGTAGACGTAGAAGCAAGACTGTCACCTGAACTGCTTAATTTTTCAGAAGCAGCTTCAATTTTACTGACTGCAGACTTGAAATCATACTTTTGAGGGAGTGGTGTACCATTGTAGGAGTAGCTATCAGCCCAGCTGTTAAGCTGCTGGGAGGCTTCATGTAATAATAAAGCAGCAGACCTCTGATTATCGGAAGCTTCATTAAGATCTGAAGAGGCAGCTTTAGTTGACTCAGACGCCAAAGCCAGAGTGCCTGAGGCTTTATCAACCGCAGCTCCAGCAGAAGATACAGATGCACTGGCGGCAACCAGACTCTCCCTTGTTGAGTCAAAACTCGCCTTCAGTTTAATCTCCTTATCAGTTAACTGCCCTGAGACCTGTTGAACCTCTTCCTTTATTCCGATGCTTCCAAATTTATGGTCATGAACCATCTTAAGACCTGCTATACTTCCAAATACGCCAAGCAGGCCTATGAATACAAGAAGTACACCAAGACCTTTGAGAAGAAATGAAGACATACCTGCCATTTAAACTTACCTCATCAGTTCACTAACTTCCATAAGAGATATAAGTTCTACTTCCTCCTTTTTCAAGTTTTCCCCTGCCCCCTCCTCTCTATCCACAACCGCAATAGCAGTTGAGCACTCAAGACCCTTCTCCCTGAGCTCTTTAATAGCTTTGATTACAGAACCTCCTGTGGTGGTAACATCCTCGAGAACAACAACCCTCTCGCCTTTTGAAAATTTACCCTCGATATTCATTCCAGTGCCATAATTCTTCCTCTCCTTCCTCACTATCAGAAACGGTTTATTCACCTCAAGGGCAACTGCAGTAACTATGGGCACTGCACCAACAGCCACACCGGCAATAAGGTCATATTCAATCTCTGAAAGCTTTTCTGCAATATATTTTGCTATATTGCGAAGCACCTCGGGTTCTGTGTATGCGTTCTTTATATTGATATAGTAGTTACTCTTTCTGCCGGAAGCAAGTATAAACTCACCTTGTTCGAAGGCTCTTTTCTTAATCTGTTTCCTGAGTTTTTCACCACTCATAAATTCTCACCACGGTACCTTTTTCAATTTCATGCTGTATCCTATCATATTGACTGCCAGATGTCCGAAGGGTGTAATCACAAGGAGTATAATAATATAATCTCCGGGTACGGAAGCTACAAAGCCTATAAGTATCAATGCACCTGCAACAAAATTTAACTGGTCCAGTACAGGGGCAGGGTCACCTCTTTTTATTCCCAGTCTGCGCTTAAGAAAGCTTCCTGCACTATCTCCCAGTAAAGCACCCGAGCTGAGAAGAAAAGCCTCAACAGGGTGCCCCATAAGTGCACCGACAGCTGTACCTCCAGCAACTCCAACAATAAACCCTCGAATGGTTACTCCATCGCCCAGCAAGCGTTTTCCATCAATAAAGTGCCCGCCACCATCTAAAGGTGGGCCTCCACCAAATATCCCTGGTAAAGTATTTGCTATATAGGCGGGAATAAAAAAATATAATGCGCCAGCAACTTCTGAAATAAATTTCAACACAAACATTAGTATCAGGAAAATTTTAATCTTAAAAGGTATATAAAAGATTTGGATAGAAGTATGTGAAATTAACTCTCAGCAGTTTTATGATACACTTTCACTATCACATCATCTCAATAAAATTTTTTGTAATCTTCTTACCTTCTGCCGTTAATATACTCTCAGGGTGAAACTGCACCCCATAGGTTTTATAATCCCTGTGCATCATAGCCATTATCTCATCATCATCCTCTGAAAAAGCAGTAATCTTGAGTTCCTCAGGTAAACCCTCCCTCTTCACCACCAGACTATGGTATCTTGTGGCTATGAACTGGTCATCAACACCTTTTAATATACCCTCACCGGAATGAGAAATCCTGCTCACCTTTCCATGCATAAGCCGCCTGGCATGACCTATTTTAGCTCCAAACGCATAGCCTATAGCCTGATGCCCCAGACACACACCAAGAATTGGAAGGCTGGGAGATAGTTCCCTTATTAAATCAACACTAACACCTGCTCTTTCAGGGATTCCCGGCCCAGGTGATATTATTATACTATCCGGCGATATTCTTTCAACCTCGGCAAGTGAGATATTGTTTCGCCTCACCTCAACATCTACTCCAAGCTCTCCCACATACTGATAGAGATTATACACAAAGCTGTCTATATTATCAATAATCAAAACCTTCATTCCAACACCCCCATAGCCTTTAACATTGCCTTGCCCTTATTAACAGTCTCCTGATACTCCCTCTCAGGCACAGAATCTGCGACTATACCTGCTCCAGCCTGAATATAAGCCATACCTTCCTGGAGCACTATTGTTCTTATTGTTATGGCGAAGTCCATATCACCTCCAAGAGAAAAGTAGCCTATAGCACCCGCATACACTCCTCTTTCCGTGGGTTCAAGCTCCTCAATTATCTGCATGGCTCTGACTTTTGGTGCCCCACTCACTGTACCTGCTGGAAAAGTAGCTTCCATGGCATCAAAAACATCCATGCCTCCCTGAAATTCTCCAACCACATTACTCACAATATGCTGCACATGGGAGTACTTTTCTATAGTCATGAAGTCAGTAACCTCTACCGTTCCAAATTTTGCAATCTTTCCAATGTCATTCCTGCCAAGGTCCACAAGCATAACATGCTCCGCTCTCTCCTTCTCATCATTCATCATCTCTCTGGCAAGCACCTCATCCTCAACAACATTCTTACCCCTCGGTCTCGTACCTGCTATTGGCCTTACAATAACCTTATTTCCCTCTGTTTTTACAAGAATTTCAGGCGAAGAGCCTATAATCTTCATATCTCCAGCTTCAACACAGTACATATATGGCGAGGGGTTGATTTCCTTGAGCACAAGATAAAGTTTTAAGGCATCCCCCCTGAAATTGCAGGAGAATCTCTGGCTCAGCACCACCTGAAATATGTCTCCCTCATATATGTACCTCTTTGCCTTCTCCACAGCCCTGAGAAAGTCATCTCTACTGAAATTACTTTCAAAGTCTACTTCCGATACCTTTTTTCTCAAATTTAGCTCATTGGAAGAATTAACAACTCTTTCAAGAAACTTTAACTTCTTCACTGCTCGAGAGTACTCCTTCTCTATATCTCCTTTTTCTCTGATGAACAGATTGGAGATTAATAGCACCTCATCCCTGAAATGGTCAAACACTATTGTATCCTTAATAAGAAAGAAGAAGATATCAGGGTGTTCGAGGTCATCTATGGTTGAAGAGCCAATATCCTCAAAGTACCTCACATAATCATAGCTGAAGAAACCAACAAGACCGCCTGAGAACTTCGGCAACCCTGCCTTATCCATCTTAAAAGCTATCTCCTTCTTCAGCAGGAGTAAGGGGTTACCTTCAACTTCAATCTCTTCACCGTTGATACTCATTTTACCATGCTTTAAGGATATTATCTTTTCAGGCGAAGAGCCGAGAATAGAGTATCTTGCTATCTTCTCACCAAAAACAGCAGATTCGAATAGAAAGGAATTCTCTGAATGTTTTCTCAACTCTGCATAAACTTCTGTTGGCTTTTTCTCAGCCTTCAGCACCTTAATCATAGGCACAGCACAGGGATAACCCAGAGCACCAGCCTTTCTGTAAACTTCATCAATATCAAGCATTAACAAAAACCTCCACCGCATTCTTCACATCTCTACTCTTCATTATACTCGTGCCAATGAGAACAGCATCGCAGTATTTGATAACATAATTGAGCTCATCAACTGTGGATATACCCGAGGCTGATATTTTAACTCCTTTAATTACCCTGCCAAACTCCCTGCTCCTCTCAAGATTTATCTCGAGTGTATCTTTATCTCTGTTGTTTATCACATATATCTCAGCACCTGCATTGTGTGCTCTCTCAATATCATCAAAGCTGTGAATTTCAACTAAAGGTTCAATACCAAAACTCCTACTCCTTTCCATAAGCAATTCAAGCTCCTTTGAAGAGAAGAAGCTGGATATTAAAAGCAGGGAATCCGCACCATAATAGTATGCTTCGTCCACCTGTCCTGAATCAAATATAAAGTCCTTCCTGAGCACAGGCACAGAAACAGCCTCTTTAACAGCTCTCAGATAATCAAGACTTCCATTAAAATACTTCTCTTCTGTGAGCACGGATATGCCACAGGCACCTCCCTTTTCCATTTCAAAAGCAATTTTTTCAGGAGCCTCAAATTCTCTTACTCTGCCTCCCGGAGAAGAGAATTTCACCTCTGAAATTACTGGCTTTCCAGCCGCCTTTTTTATTGCCTCGGCAAAACTCAGAGGTTCCCTTTCCTTTCCCACAACCTTACGAAAGGGCTTATATCTCAATCTGCAATCCTCAAGTATTCTGTCAAACATAATATCACTGAACAGTTTCATTCATTAACGTAAGTATGTGTACATTGTTCCCAACTTAAATAATTATAGTTAAGCAAGGCAGGATTAATGAATATCACAAGGGTGATAGACTGGCTCAAACTCCAAGTGAAGCTATAAGCTCCCTTGTTATCTCCATGGCAGCAAAATCCCTGCCCTTACTTATTGCAGAGTCATAGATATCCAGAATGCGCCCGGCATATTCCTCTGCCCTCTCATGTCCTTTAATTCTGGCTTCTTCAATAACCTCCCAGTCGCCTGTTTCCATAAACTTCTGATATGATTCGATAATCTCAGGAAACATCAGCTTTCTGAAGCCGTCAATAAATGCCACATAAAAACCTAGAGATGCCCTCTTTTGATACTGGATAATGTGATTTAGCATGCCGAAATTATTGGTATCGGCCATGATATCGCCTATAGCCCTGGCAAGCTTTTCCACCTTAGTATTGGGAAACATCTGAATAATGCCCTGCCACCTGCTATCTTTGAAGAAGGGCTCCTTTACCTCACCAATTTCATGGTAGATATAGGTTTCAAGCTCTGCCCCGGAAATCTTCTCAAGTCTATGCCCAATATCACTTTCCTCTTTAAGCTTAAAAGGGTCGAAGTCATATACTTGAAGGGCATCCTTTATCGAAATTTTGCCTGTGTTGCCAAGCTCCAAAATCTTATCATAAAGGAAATATTTCATTGACTCCCTGCGGGCATATATTATACCGTCCTGAGACATGGCAGGATAGGCATCAAGGTCCCTTGCCAGTTCTTTTCCAAGATAATAAATATCAACACCTGATATTTTCTTAATATTCACAACCTCAGCCAGAAAAAATGTAGGTTTCAGCCCTCCCGCATAACCTGCACCATACATATAGCCAGTATCCTCAAGCACCCTATTGATACCCTTAAGGTCAAATGGCGAAAAACTCTCCCCTTCAACATTAATGTCATGAAAATCATCTGTTTCCACAGCCCTCCATAACCTTTCGCTGTCATCAATCCAGGACATTATCTGCTCCATATCCGGCTCCTCCCAGGGTTTTATATCCTCCGACCACCTGTAAAAGTTCCTGAACCTTAAAATCAGACCACAGATTGAATATGTCCCCCAATGTCTTGCATCTGAAATCTGACAGTTGGTCTGGACCTGGATTTTCAAATCCGTTAAATCCACCATATTCTATTATAAAAAATTAACATTAGCCATTAGGATATAATATGCAACATTGTTAATATCAGGCATTCAAATGCCTCTAGCTGAACCTGCCTGAGGCTATTAGACTGTGAATTTTACTTTGCATCCTCAAGCTCTGTTACCATAATTGAAAACAGGACGAATGAGTTTATATATAATATAAGTCTAACTTAATTCCGTTAACAGGGGATGGAAATGGTTGAATCAATAGAAAACGAGCTTGATAAGATTGAAACCGCCTTTACAGATGTAAATTCCTTAAGAGAGCTGGGTTTCTGGAAATTTGTGTCGAAGATTAAAAGAGACGAAAAACTCAGACAAACTCTCTCAGACAGAGCTGGCAGGATTGAACGAAAAGCATTTGAAAATACAATAAAACTCAGGGTAAATCTTCTCACTGGGAATCTTATAATGGCGGGTTTCACGATATCGGGCATCCTGGCTATTGCAGTAAGCCTCACCTGCACAAGCGAAGCCATACGTTCTTACAGCATAATAGCCGCGTCGCTGATACTGTCATTCTCGCTTCATCCGCTCACACATTACGTTGTAGGAAAACTTTCTGGTATAAATTTCCTGTATTACTTCCCGGACGGTCCAGCCAGAATAGAGCCGAGTTTGAAGGTTGACTACACAACATACCTGAAAGCCTCCCAGAAAAGAAGAGCAATAATGCACCTATCCGGGGTAATTGCTACCATTCTGGCTGCTTTATTCTGTCTTTTAGTCGGGATTTCTTTAGACATTTACGGATGGGCAAAGGGAGCACTCTTTTTTTATTTTGTAATATTATTTTTATCTGATTCGCTCATGAGTAAAAAATACGGTGATATAAAACGCTTCAAAAGAGAGTTAAATCTTCTCTAACTACCCCCATATATCCTTATTTTGTATACCCATAGTTCCTAACAAATGTCTGGTAAAAATCAGGCTATTTCATATAAAAAAGTTGAGTTACAGACAGACAAACAGGTTACACCGGCACATAAGCAGCATATTTCCTTTTTTAAGCCAATAAATAAGTGGAATTTTCATTTGTAATCATTCTATAATGATTAAGAGATTTAAAAATTCTTCTAGATTGATACCTGCCTCTTTCAAAATAGCTCTCAATGTCCCTTTTGCTATAGTTTTATGATTAGGAATAGTCACCGGTCTTTTTTCTGGATGTCTAAGATGGATATGACTCCCCTTCTGGTCATGAACATAAAAGCCATATTTTACAAGTACACTTAAGACTTTCTTACCTGAAACGACTGGAAGTTTGCTCATATTTTAACTTCCACCTTTGCCTCCTTTGTAATATCTGATGGTCTGAATGGAATTCCTTCCGAGGCAAGGGCAGACAGATGGAGTTTGATTGCTTCTTTAATGTTATTTAAGGCTTCCTTTTCGGTTTCACCCTGTGAAATACAGCCAGGAAGAGATGGAACAGTCACTACATATACGCCATCTTCATCCTTCTCCAGGAGCACTTTAAATTCCATTTTTCATCACATTTTATTTGTATAATTTAACGTCCTTAAGTATATGATAAAAAAGATAAAAAAGATTTGAGCCGATTAAAAGCCCGTCACATTTAACCAAAACTCCCCAGATTCCGTCTCCAATCCTTCAGGTATATGGCTACTCTGGAAAAACAAAATCACAGGGGATGTGAAACTTTTTATATTAAGTTATGTGTGGAATTGTCGGCATTTTTGGCGACCCCGAAGCCTATAAAAAACTAAAAACTGCCCTGAATCTTCTCAAAGAGAGGGGAAAGGATTCCTTTGGTGTGAGTGATGGAAAAACAGAACTCGCTCCCACCCTTAGAGAGCTTAAAATCCCAAAAGTTGAAAATCTTATTGGTCACTGCCTTCATGCCGTGGTAGGCCATGTACCCCAGCCTCTGATGGGAAGGGGCAGGCTGGTATCAAACTGTGAGATATACAACTGGAAGGAGTTAATGAAGAAATATCCCTTTAAAGCAGAAAACGATTCTGAAATGCTTCTTAAATTTATAGAGCTTAAAGGTCCTGAAAATCTGCCTGAAATCCTGGAGGGACTCAGGGGAACTTATGCCTTTGCCTACTGGATTGAGGACAGGGTTTATCTTGCCAGGGATATCATAGGTATAAAACCTCTGTGGTACTCTTTAAGTCCAGGCTTTGCCTTTGCTTCAGAGAAAAAGGCCCTGCCCTTCCACAGGGATGTAAAGGAACTCAATCCAAGAAAAATCCTTGTTTATGACCTTAAGAGGAAAAGAGCAAGCTTTTTTCAGAGGAAATTCTTCTCTATAACCCCAGAGATTAATAGGGATAAAGAATACATACTGAATAAGCTGGAAGAACTTATAAGTGAAGCTGTAAAAATCAGGATTCCTGATAAAAAGTTCGGTCTTCTTTTTTCCGGGGGTCTGGATTCTACCATTCTTGCAGTGATATTAAAAAAAATGGGTGCTGATTTCACCTGCTATGTTGCTGCATTAAAAGAGGATGCCGAGGATATCATCTATGCAAAAAAGGCTGCCAGTGCCCTTAATCTCAAACTCAAAATAAAAATTGTGCCTCTGGAGGAGCTTGAGGATTATATTGAAAAGATTGTGCCTTTAATCGAGGATTCCAACGTGGTAAAGGTGGGAGTGGCTTTACCCATCTATGCAGCCTCTGAACTGGCAAAAGAAGACGGTCTGAAAGTTATATTTTCAGCCCTTGGGGCTGATGAGTTATTTGGAGGATACTATAGATACAGAAAATCCCTGGATATCAATAAGGACTGTCTATCGGATATAATCAAAATGTATGAGAAGAATACATACAGGGATGATGTGGTAACTATGTATCACAACCTTGAACTCAGGGTCCCTTTTCTTGATAAAAAAATTGTGGATTTTTCCCTGAAAATCCCTGCAAGATATAAAATTCAGGGAGATATGGATAAGGCTATCCTGAGGGAACTTGCCGGGAGGATGGGCGTGCCCGGGGAAATTGCTCTTAGAAGGAAGAAGGCAGCCCAGTATGGCAGCCGCTTCGATTATGGTATAAATAAGCTGGCAAAAAGGACAGGAAAGTCCAAGTCAGAATATCTCAGGGATTTTTATAAAGAGCCTAATATAAGGCTGGGGGTGCTTTTCAGTTCAGGTAAGGACAGCACCTTTGCTCTGGATATTATGAGACGTCAGAATTACTCAGTAGAGTGTCTGATATCTTTAATTAGCAAAAACCCTGAATCCTATATGTTTCACACACCCAATATCCACATGGTAGAGCTTCAGGCAGAGGCCATGGGAATTCCACTGGTGCTCCAGGAGACCGAAGGGCATAAAGAGGAAGAGCTTTTTGATATGGAAAAAGCCCTTAAAAGGGCAAAGCAGGACTATGATATCCAGGGGGTTGTGACAGGTGCGCTGTATTCCAACTATCAGAGAGAGAGAATTGAGCGGGTATGTGATAAACTGGGTCTTAAGATATTCTCACCACTGTGGCACATGAATCAGGAGAAGGAGATGAGACAGATTCTTAAAAAAGGTTACAAATTCATCTTCTCCAGTGTTGCTTCTTACGGCCTTGACAAATCATGGCTGGCAGGGAAAATAACAGAGAAGGACGTGGACAGGCTTGTGGAACTCAATAAAAAATATAGGATAAATATTGCAGGTGAGGGCGGAGAATTCGAGAGTCTGGTTCTGGATGGGCCAATATTTAAAAAAGCCATTAAAATAGAAGATTATGACATAATCGAGGAGAATGAAAATACAGCCAGGATGCTGGTGAAAAAAGCAAAGCTTGTTGATAAAGAGTAACATTGCATCTTCAGACTATAGCGTCAATCCTCTTTTGGATTTTTTCCGCTATTTCAGAGAACAATCATTCATGTAGTCCTTTTATTTCCAAGACTGAACGACTTCTGATTCCTCAAATTTCTATAGTGTAGAAACCTTTTTATATGTGATGTACATGCACACTACGGTATAAAGCTTTTGTACATTAGGCTGACATCCATAAATCAAAACCCCTTTGGTACCGGTAGGGGGGATAAAGGATAGCATGACTTGAGGCCAAGGGAAAGTTCAAAAATCCAAAAGAGGATTGACGCTATAGTCTTCAGAATCTTGTAATATGGAAAACTATTAGTATGCTCAACCTTTTTTATGAAGAACATCGCAGAAGACCAACGACTTTAATCGTTGGATGAATGCGTTATTATTTTAAAAATATTGAAATACCTCTAGCTAAGGGTATAATGAATCGTAAATTTTAATTTAGTGGTGAAAATAAGCATAAAGTTTATATACTTATAAAAACAACAATTATATAATGAAGAGTGGATATAAATGATGAAAAGTTATAAGTTCAGGCTGGAGCCAAACAAAGAGCAGCGAGTTACATTAAAAGCAACTCTGGATACATGCAGGCATTTATATAATAACGCTCTTGCCAGTAGAAAGTTACAGGTAGAACTGTATAGACTGCCTATGACAAGGCAGAGTGGGCTGGTAAAGTAGTAACTTTTGTAAATCCTAAAAACACGTCTCAAGAGTGTAGCAGTTGTGGTAAAATAGTCAAGAAAAACCTCAATATTAAAATACACCACTGTCCTTACTGTGGGTTGATTCTTGATAGATATGTTAATGCTGCAATAAATATATTACACAGAGGATTGAAAAAAATAGGGTTGGAATACACCGATTTGATGCCTGTTCGAGGTCTAGCACTGGATACACCTATGACTCAGGAAGCCCACGAATTTAGTCGTGGGTAGTTCACCTAATGTAAACAGGAACTTCACACGCTTTAGCATGAGAGAATGTCAGTTACCCCCGGTTAATTATTTATGCAAAAGGTCTTACTTATGTAAAAGTAATAGAGGGTATTTGATATGAACAATGACATCATAATCCCGGTCTCCGATGATATAATTACCATCAATGAAAAGCTCGGCGGCTCTGTTATAAATCCTGGAGTAATAGGTTTTGTAATTGCCAGAATAAACGCAAAACAGGAGGCAGGTCGCCACAATTGCCGCTATACTGTGGTTTGAGATAATCCGGGGATATCCATGTTGACGGCAACAAAAGAACTGCTACCGGTGCGATGAAACTCTTCTTAAAAAAGAACGGTTTTAAATTAAATACGACGTTAGGAGGGCTTGTGTATATATCTCTTAAAATTGCCAACGATGAAATATCCTATCCCAATATGATAGATTGGATATACCAGAGGCTTGAATAAAATGAAGATGTTCACCAGATATATCCTGCGGAAAGGAAAACTTGAGAAGATAAAGGTGCCGGCGAAAGTTGCTCTAAAAGAGATAGATGAAGTACTGGAAGAAAATAAGGAATTCTTTGAAATAATGGAAAAGCTGTAGAATTCATAGAATTTTTTAGTAAGAACGGTGAGAAACAATGAGACAAATCACTGCCACAGGTGAGCTTGAAGATATTCTGAGAGTTATCCGTTCAATGAAAGAATTTGATGCGGTGGAATTTGTGATATTTCATGGCTCCCGTGCTCGAGGGGAGTACTTAAAAACTTCCGATTTTGATATATGTATTTACTACAGAGGCACACCTGAAGCTATGTCAAAATTCAGACTAAAGCTTCTGTCCAGGCTTCCGAGCTATGTGGACGTGCAGATATTTCAGCAGCTACCTCTGTATGTAAGAAAGGAAGTGCTTAAAGGAGATGTACTCTATGTTAGAGATAGTAGATTCCTGTATGATGTGGCTCTAAGGACAATAAGGGATTTTGAGGATTTTAAGCCGCATTTTTATGATTATATATATAGGTGAAGTTTATGAAGGGAGATAGTATAAGGGAGGATATTATAAGGACGAAGATGGCGGAAATTGAGGAGAGTATTAATCTGGTGGAGGAGTATCTCCCGGAGGATGTGGAGGGGTTTCTTGCCCTGGTGTTAGTGAAGGATGGAATTTATAAGCGTATTGAGTTTGCGGTTGAAAGTGTCATCGATATATGTGCTATAATAAATACAGACCTGGGTTTTGGGATACCCACCACCGAAGAGGATATAGTAGAGAACCTTATTAAAAATAAAATTTTGAGCCGTGAAATGGGAAGTATGGTAAAGGGGATGAAAGGATTCAGAAACTTTCTGGTGCACAGGTATGGAAAAGTTGATGACAGTGTGGCATTCGAGAGTATAAAAAGCGGCATAGAGGATTTTTCAGGGTTTATAGAAGAAGTAAAGAGCTTTCTGTATAGGCACCGTTTAGAAAAAACAGTTTGATTTTTTATTCTGCTGAAGTTACCAGGGTATATCCTTGGTTGTTCATTGCCTGGTGTATCAGCTTAAGCGAGAACTTTCTTACTTAGTTATTAACTTCTCTGAGACTATCTATTTCCTACCCACGTAAGAACTAATGTTAAAACTTATACTAATTATATGAAGGTTCAAAAGAGAAAAATAGGCAACTACCAGCAGCTCTACATTACACTTCCTGCTAAAATCTGCCAGGCTATGGATATTGAGAAAGGAACAGATATCCTCATATCTGTAGCTGGAAAGGATAGCCTATTGTTGAAAGTGATAAGTAAGGTTATTATAATCATTATGGTGGGTAATAATAGGAGGAATATCTATATGGCACACGAGGAACGTGTAAAACTCTATGAAAAAATCGAAGAAAAGCGTGGAAGACCACTAATCTCTTATTTTACAAACCTCCGTGCAAATGCCTCTGCACAAATGGCATCAGATGTTATACCCGAATTTGCAAAGCAGATTTTAGAGATTCCCAAGGAACAGAAAGAAGTGGATATTTTAATTGTTAGTTACGGGGGAGACCCAACGGTTGCATGGCGAATTATTAGTATGCTACGAGAACGATTTGAGAAAGTAAGTGTATTAGTACCCTATGCTGCATATAGTGCTGCAACTCTATTAGCATTAGGTGCTAATGAAATTTTAATGCATCCATTCTCCAATTTGGGGCCAGTTGATCCTCAGTTAGCATACAAAGATAAGGAAGGGAAAATACAACAGTTTGGATATGAAGATTTGAGACTTTATTTAGACTTTGTAAAAGGCGATGTTGGAATTTCAGACCAAGAGCAACTTGAGAGGGCTTTTGAGCTTGTATGTAAAGATATAGGTTCTATACCTATTGGAGTTGCAAAAAGAAGTTCGTATTTGGCACTATCTATGGGAGAAAAATTACTTAGTTTACATATGAAAGACCAAAATAAAGTAAAAGCTATAGCAGAAGCTCTAAATAAATCATTCTATTATCATGGTTATCCAGTGGGAAGAAAAGAAGCCAAAAAAGTAGGATTGCCTGTAAAAAATCCTGATGAAGAATTAGAGAATTTAATGTGGTTAGTGTGGAATGATGTAGAAGAAGAAATGGAATGTAATAAACCATTTGACCCCCTCGGGATTGTTTTATCAGATGAGAAAACAGCCAAATTAATAGGTAATGTTCCTCAAGTCCAAATGCCAATAAACCTTCCACCACAGATATTACAACAGGCCATTAATGATATATTAAACAAGATAGAAGTGATTCAAGTAGAACCCATAGATTATGAATTGATATCAGCTTCCATTGAGAGCACAAGATGTATAAGTGAGTTTAAAGTAAAAGGAAAAATAAGTGCTGCGAGATTACCTGATATGAACATTGCAGTAAATGTTGTAAAAACAGAATCCGGGTGGAGATTTCACAAGATAAAAAAGGAGGAATAAGATTGACAAACAAGCAAATTTATGCACCGTTAAGCGAAGATGGGTTACTAAAGTCTCTTGGTCCATTTAGGTTTTTTATAACTGATAAGTCTATCACGGGAACAAATAGAGGAGATGAAAAAATTTATAGACCTCTGGTCATAGGTGAAACATTAGTTTGCGGTGAAACAATAATAATTAAGAAAAAAAGTAAATAACTGCTGCCAAGAGATTTATGATATGTAGTGTTCTTTCCTTTCACTACCACGGCAGAGGCTCGCCTTTCTGCAGGATAGTAGAGTAAAGTCTTGTGGTCTTAGAGACTTGCTTATATCTCCGGGTTTATGCCTTCGCCTCTGGCTTTGCCTCGGTAATTTTTCCCTTCTGGTGCTCAAAGTCATTTTGCCATAAACTCCAAATGAATACAGTTTGTATGGTTAGCTTTTCGGGAGGTATTCCAATATCTTTTTAACTTTTTTAATAATGTTTTACTTTACGTTTATAATATTACAATAAGTTTTCAATGTTTCGGGAGAGAGGTGTTTGGTTATTTTGGGTAGTATATACTCATTTTCAGGTAGTGTAACAACCTTCTTTCCAGATAGTAAGTGGAGAGTCACCCTCTGTGTGCAGCTCTCCACTCATGACCTCGCCATTAGCCATGTCCACCTTTACCCGCTTGTGATGGTAGTAGAACTTTTTCCTAACCTTTAAAAATGCCTATAACCAAATAGGCATTAAGAGGTGAATAATATGAAGGAAATGTTTGTAGGATTGGATATCCATGCAGAAGAGCTTTATGGGACAATACTGGACGTACAGGGGAATGTATTTGCCGAGGGTGGCCTGCCTAATAGAAAAGAAGCAATCCAGAGTTTCTTTGCTGGTATACCAAGTTCGAAGTTTATGGTAGCAATAGAAGCCTGTGGTATGTGGCGAGGGACCTACAACCTGTTGAATGAACTTGGTTACGAGACGGTACTGGCGAATCCGTTGAAGGTTCATCAGATAGCGTGCAAGAAAAAGACGGACAAGGTGGACCCCCCATATCCTTGCAGACCTGTTAAGAACAGGCTATTTGCCTGAGGTGTATATCCCAAGCAAAGATGTGTTGAGGCTTAGAGATATTGCGAGGCACCGTGCCCGACTGGTTAGGATAAGGACATCGCTGAAGTGCAGGATCAAATCTTACCTTCAAAGAGATGGGGTAAGGTATAAGATGGGCTGGAACAAAAAGAGCCTTGATTATCTTAAAGGTCTGGACCCTAAGATTGCCAATTTTGTCAGGATATTAGAGGCAATTGATGATGAGATAAAGCAGGTCACGCGTGAAATCAATCTTGTCGCGGGCAACATGCGTCTTGCCAACCTGCTGCGTACAATTCCTGGTATCGGGAGTTTTTCCTCCCTCATGATTCTCGGAGAGGTCGGGGACGTAAAGAGGTTCAAAAATCCGAAGAGTCTAGTTAGCTACGCTGGTTTGTGTCCTGGGGTCCATCAATCTGGAGACAGGACCCGTTCTGTTGTTAACAGGGCATGTAACAAGTGGTTGAAATGGGTCATCAGTGAGTGCTCCGGTAAGGCATCTATGTTAGATGGCAGGTATATGAAGCATTATCATCGAGTCAAAGATAGGAAAGGATTCAAGGTTGCAAGAAGGAGCGTTGCCAGAAAGATGCTGATAGACATATGGCACGTCAGACTGTGTAAAAACTCTTTTTCCTTTCACCCTTTTACATCTTGATTTTATTTTTTCTATAATGATTTGTTTCATCAAATATGTGAGATTATAATCGTACTATGCTGCTGCTGCAATCAATTCTTTGATTCCAAGAATATTCATTGTCCTTTTTGATATTATATGCGAGTACAGTAAGGCTCATCTCAGCGCCTACTTTATCTTCCCCCTTCATCAACATATATCCTTGATTGAAAGCTCTCTTTATCGTTCCGAATGGATGTTCTGATAGTCCTTGCTGCCTTTTCATTTTATCCTTATTTTTCTCACCCCTGCGTTTCATTTCCTCCAGTATTTCTTCATTCGTTTGTAATCACAAGATAAACTGTTTTACCCAGATACTCCTTAGGGCAGTCTACCTTGGCACCAGTGCCAAAGGGCGTAACTTTCTTTCGCATAAAACCTACAATACCATTTATTTTCAACTCTGTTTGCATTACTGGTTTTATTTTCTCCATATATATTTAATATATATACATGGTATAAATAGTTTTGGACAAAAACACGTTGTCAGATAATTGTTTAAATGGAGTTTTCACACGGTCTGACGGTAAGGTTCGATAGCCAAAAGCGACGGCAACGTCAGAGTTATTCTCCTCTCCTCGATTTTTGCGTTCCGGATATGACAAAATTGGTGGTACCGTGAGCTAGGTCACACTGTCTCATCCTTACCTTATAAAGGTTCAGGCCACTTATCGCGATTATTGTCATATAATTATCTCTTTTAAAGTAGGTGTTGCGACATGGATTAAAACCTTTTCCATCCGAAGCAGTTGCCCGTCCCATCGTAAGTTTAAAAAAGGAAGGAGACCATAAAAGATCTGGTGTGAGCCCCATCTTGAAGGGAACAGTAGGTAGAACTGGGTGAAAGCCTGCAGTGCGCCTTCGTTTTGGCGAGATGTACGCGCCCACCGTTTCAGATAGGAGGAAAGAGAAATGCCATCACGACAAATGGATATTTACCAACTCAAGATAACCCTACAGGGGAGCAGACCTCCTATATGGAGGAGGATCCAGGTCCCCTCGGATATCAGCCTGTACAGGCTACACAAAGTCATCCAGACAGTTATGGGCTGGGAGAACTGCCACCTCCACAAGTTCATTGTCGGCGACTCGTACTACGGGGAACCCGACCCCTACTACGGCTCCAAGATGGGCGACGAGAAAAAGGTGAGGCTTTCGGAGGTAGTGTTGGGTGAAGGCCACTGGTTCGACTACGAGTATGACTTCGGGGATTTCTGGATGCATAGGATCCTGATGGAGAAGACCATCCAGCCGGAACCCAGTGTGAGGTATCCCAGGGTCATCAAGGGCAAACGTGCGTGTCCACCTGAGGATGTGGGTGGCATCTGGTGCTATGAGGAGTTCCTAGAAGTGATAAGAGACCCCGGCCGTCATGAACATAGAGACATAGTGGATTGGGTGGGCGACAAGTTCGACCCTGATGAGTTTGACATGGATGAGATTAACAAGCGGCTGATGAAGATAAGGTGACCGCCATGGGCCTGAAATATCTGTTACAAAAAGCTGACCTTGCCATTAACGGCCAAGATTGGGAAGATGTTGCCGAACTGGCGGAAGAAATCCTCACCATGGACCCGGAAAACGAGGAGGCCGTACTTGTAAAGGCAGAGCCCCTGACCCACCAGCAAAGGGTCATGGAGTCCGATATCTTCCTAGACAGTGTCCTTGAGGAGATTTATCACTGCATCAGGGTGGCTGAGAAGTGGGGCTTCAGGCATTCTGACTATTATTTCATCAAGGTATAATATATTCTGAAAAAGATGTGGGCCGGAGAGAGGTTAGGAGTACATGGATATAGGAAAGCGGTGGTGTAGGAAAACACGAAGGATGTGGAAAGGATGATGGAAGGTATGCTTGAGTTTAGTGATTCGACGTCCTGGGAAGAGATCAAGGGAGCTCTCCAGGACTTCGTGATGGACAACTATTTCTCCCAGGAGTTCGGGCGGGCTGTAGGGGAGGGCTACCCCTACAACGACGAGGTTTTTGATGAGGAGGGATGCTTCATCGGTCAAATAGACTGGCTCCTCTTTGAGCAGGTCAGGAAGTTCGCCGAGAAATATGACCATTCCCTGCGGGAGACCTCCAGCCTCCCGAGCATCCACAACAAGACACCAGTGGGTGGACGCCATGGCAGATGCTGGGGTCTGTGGGCGGAAGAGGGAGAAGGTGAAAAGGATAGTTTCAATCCTGAACTCCGAAGGGGTGCTCGAGGTCATAGAAAGGCTTCTGGTGGTAGGGAGGATGAAGGTGAAGGGGGCGCTGCAAGGTGGCCATGATGCCAACGGATGTCAGGATGCACCTGCTGGAGGAAAGGGGGAAGACACCATGAAAACCTATTTCATCAGGTACGGGCTCGCCGGCCAGGACTCTCTCAAGGAGGGGCAAAAGGAGGAGATACAGAGCATCGCCCGGGAGTTCAACGGCAGGCTCATCAGAAAGATTCGGGGGAATGTGCCAGAGGAGGATTTGGAAAGGACGGTGGATGAGATGTACGAGGATGGCAGGAGGGAACTCATGGACGACGGGCGGGAGTTTTTCGATGACGCCCATTTCAGGCAGCAGGAAGAGCAGGGCATCGCCTTTCTCGGAGAAACCCTGGCCACTCGGAAGGCTGCGGGGGAGATGGTCAGGGAGTATGTGGTGGCCCTATCCAGGGTGGTGCCTGGCCTGTGGTGGCTGGACCATAACGGCAGTGCCCTCACCTTCCTAACAGACGGCTTGGAGTACAGGCTTGCGGACTGCAGGTCTGCGAACTCATGCCGGGCCTTCCTAGAGGATGTGCTTGAAGTCGGCTGGGACATACCCGCCATCGTTAGCAGCATTACCTTACCCCTACCAAGGAAGACTGCCGCGGCCCTGGTGGAGCTACTGAAGGGTGATGGTGATGTCATACCCGGGATGGCTGCCTTCATCCTTAGAGACCTCCACCCGGAAGGTGTTGTTGAGCCCCTGAAGGAGATGGCCCTGGACACCAGCCTCCCCGACCGGCCGAGGATGCTGGCCATAAGCACCCTGATGGTCTGGGGGATTGTCCTGCCGGGTGACGTCTTCCAGACCTTTAAGGAGGACCCCCTTACCACCCTTGACCGGGACCTCACCGAGCTGGTGCGTAACATGGAAGACCCCGAGAGTTTTCCTGCCATGCACGATGCCATCGAGAGCACACCAAAGGACATCCTGCCTAAATTTATCCTCAGCCTTCTGGAAAAGTCGGATGTCCATGCGCTCTCATTTATGGAATACCTCTATATGTCCGGTTCTGATGAGATGAAGGAGGCGATTAAGGAGGCTGCGGCTTCCCACCCTGGCCTTGCTGAAGCGATGGAATCTTGGGAGAAGGGGGTGATAGAGGCAATAGAGACCTTTCAGCATCTTACGGACTTGTTGTTAGAAGAGTTGGAGAGTGCCCCCCTGACAAGAAAGACGGAGGGCATGAAAAAGAGAAAGGTCAGTTTGGACAGGGGCCAGACAAACCTTATGGATTTCAGCGCTGCCGGGGAGGCGGAACCGGAATTGCCGGAGAACCCGGCCGCCGTGCCCCTAGAAAGCCTTGTGTACCCTGACAGAACACCGGTGAATGCCAGCAAGATGGATGAGTATTCTAATATTTATCTTACTATCGAATCAACAGTTATGGAGAGGCGGAAGGCCAGACCCTCCCTGAAGGACAGGAACGTGCTCTCGGCCTTGAGGAAACTCAAGAAGGGTTTTGAAGGTCACAAGGAAAACTCTCTGGAGGCCAAGATAGCAAAGAATTTGAAGATCATGCTGGCGCTCCGTAGGGAGGATGGAGAAGAGGACTACACCATGGGGGAGATAAACTCCTGTATCAACTCCCTGATAAAGATAGTGAAAAACCATGTCTCGCCTTCTGGGATGGGCTACCTTCATTGGATAGAAGCCTTCTTTGAGGACAGACTGCCTGTTATGGAAAAGGAGATGAGGTAGTAGGATGTACAAGATTAAGAGGAATGCCCCATGCCCCTGTGGCTCTGGCAAAAAGTACAAGAAGTGTTGCCTGAAAAAAGAGATAGAAGAAAAGGCAAAAGAGGTTAGAGAAAAGCGGATTGAGGAGGAGGCTGCTGAAAAGTTCTGGGAAGAGTTCGATGGTGCAACCTACTCTGACAGGATAGCTCGATTTCGTGACTATCTCACCAAAGAGCCGGACGGCATCGATGTCTTCGAGATGCTCGATAGAATCTCGGTAGAGGCTCGCAGGAGGGAGGACCTCGATACCCTTGCGGGGCTTATCGGTGAAATAAAGGAGAAGTGCCCGGTGATCTATGCGAAGGATGCCTTCTATTATAGCTCCCTCCTGATTGAAAGCATGGCGGTTGTGGAGGATTTCAGTGGCCTGCCCGCTGCCCTTGAGGTCTTTGCCGAGAAACCCAGTGGATACATCGACGGATTTTTCAGTGCAATCGAGACCCTGATGTACCACAGCGAGATAGATCCCCTCATTCCGGCGATGGAAAAGGCTTACCCGAAGGTCATGGAATCTGAAAACATAATATCCTCTGGAATAGATGAGTTTTCCACACTCCTCGGATGGCTGCTCCTGTTCAGGGGTCTAAAGGAACAGGACGCCGGATCGCTTTATGAGGACGTCTCCAGATACTGGGACATCAGCCGGGAGGATTTCGATAAGATGGTTGCGGTCCTGACCACCGGCTCTGCCGGTGCGTTTGAGAGACAAGAATTTCTAAAAAAAGGGTCAAAAAAAATGAACCCCAGTAAGGTGCTTCAGCTTACCACAGCGTTTATGCACACACTAAATAAAAACGGCATGGGGTACTCCAGGGCACTCCTGGCAAGGAATGCGCTGGTCGAGTACCTCCTAGACCGCGAGCGTCTTGAAGAGGTCGAAAAAGGCAGGTCCATCCTCGTTCCCCAGAGGGCATCCTTTGACAGCTATCTCGCATCCTATCTTGATATTCTGTTCAGCAAGCCCTACCAGGTTGTCGCCCTCATGGAGGCCCTCCCCTCCTATCTGGGATTCCTCCACGTCTATGGGCTCATAGAGAACGATGAGTTCGAAGGGGCTCTGGCATCTCTTGCACCCCTAAAGGATGACGTGGTGGGGTTATTCAAGTCCCGCCCAGAAGGCAGTGTTGTCGTACCCGCCATCGAGAGAGAGTGGGAAAGGGGGACATGATCGACGGCCGAACGAGTCCAGTCCTTGCTGACCGACTATGGTGGCCATGCACTTGGCCTGGGAAAGTGGTAATCGCTGCCCAGGTGGCTGTCGAGGTCTTCAAACAGCAGACGGTGTAAAAACTCATGTTTTTATGGAAAATAAACCATATATGACATTAAAATCAAAAAATGAAATAAGAGATTCACGCAGTCTGGCGAGTAAGTATTCCGCTTCTGGCGAGTAAGTATTCCGCTTTTAGATATATTCTAAATAATCAAAAAATGAAATAAGAGATTCACGCAGTCTGGCGAGTGAGTATTCCGCTATTCCAACAAAAGAGCTTCCAAGTGGTCAAGAAATGGTAGAGCTACAATCATTAGTCATCGGTTAAGGCTTTCCTGCGGTCCCGAAAACGAACTCTGTTTGCATGAGGGTTCTTACAAGACGGCGATAAGCTCCAGGACTGTATTGTAGTCCAATCAAATGCCACGGTAATCAGGCAAAACGCCTGTAGTTGTGAAATATTCCCTCTTCAAAACGCTTAACCGATGACGCATGCATACTATTACAACCCCATGGAAAAATATATAAAAGTTGCAGGTAAGATATATTTATGAAGAGAAGGCTGGTGATTCTCGGCGATGTTCAGAATGTGGGCTATCGCCCTTTCCTTCTAGGTATTGCCGAGGCTCTTGATATAGAACACTTCTTTGCAGATAATGCCATAATCGATGAGAGGCGAGTAGTACACATTATGGTAGACTCTTCTCAGGACAAGGTTGATTCTTTTGTTGAGATTGTATCTTCTAAATACCCGGAGAATGCTTCTGTGGAAGAGGTTGAGGTTGAAGATTACTCTGGCAATGTTATGAAAACAGAGAGCTACTACCGCTACCTCACGGCGATGCAGCTTCACAAAATTGCTACTTATGGTGGCATTATGATTGAGAAGCAGGATGATACATTAAGAGAAATTAGAGTTGTCGGGGAAAAAGTGGATGTTGTTGGAGAAAAAGTAGATGCCGTTGGAGCAAAAGTGGATGTTGTTGGAGAAAAAGTAGATGCCGTTGGAGCAAAAGTGGATGTTGTTGGAGCAAAAGTGGATGCCGTTGGAGCAAAAGTGGATGTTGTTGGAGAAAAAGTGGATGCCGTTGGAGCAAAAGTGGATGTTGTTGGAGCAAAAGTAGATGCAGTTGTAGAAATAGTAGAT
>BDTY01000021.1 GCA_002897955.1 archaeon BMS3Bbin15 | reverse complement strand
GCTGCAATGCGACTTGACTTAAATCCTGAGGTGGAGAAGAATAAAGCTTACCCCAGAGAGTGGTGGAGCGTCTCGGGGAGAGTTCTTGTGGACAAAACAAAACCCAAAAGTATTCTCTTCAGGGAAATCGCAGCTGAAATTAAAAAGATTAGAGGAGAAAAGTAGAGAGGATATGTGTCTATAAAAAACTCCTGGTCTTAGTATTATTTTATATATGTTACTTCCTCTTTTTTATTACATGAAAAAAATTGGCTTTATAGTTATTCTTTTTATTTTACTTCTGCCAGTAAATGTTTACGCTATTTCTTACAAATTTTCAAATTATTCCATGAATGTAGAAATAGGCCAGACCAGTGTGATAAATGAAACAGTAAGCTTTACAATGCAAAACATAGGAGAATCGCCTATAGCTCTTGTTGAATACTCCATAACTTCAAAACCTCTCTCTCTTGGAATATACGACAGCAAAGGGCCTCTTAACTATACCATCGAAAATGGAAATACTGTTGTTATCAGGCTGAGAGAACCACTGAAAAACGGTACGTCTGAGAGTATAAAAATCAATTTTGAACTTTCTGGTTTTGTGGCTGATTTTAAGGAAGACAAAATTCTCAGCTTCAGCTATATACCTGAAGCAAATATTACAGCTTTTTCCCTTATAGTAAAACTACCTCCCAGAAGTACTCTTGCTTCTGAAATTAAAAAGAGTGGAGAGAGTCTCTCGGCAGTTTACCCTTCA
This sequence comes from archaeon BMS3Bbin15, assembly GCA_002897955.1. Classification (NCBI taxonomy): domain Archaea; species archaeon BMS3Bbin15. The sequence continues at coordinate 16,345 of BDTY01000021.1, read as the reverse complement.
CCCACAATGATATACACCAATGGCAAGAGGATAATTCTTGAGTGGCAGCGTGAGCAACTTAAAAGTGGGGAGAGCTTCAGAGTTTTTGTTATGTACTCGAATCTGAGCAAAAGGAACTATAGTCCCTTATGGGTCCTTTTTGGTCTGCTTATCGGCACTGTCCTGACCTATTTTGTTATCAGAGGGAAGAATAAGAATATTGCCCGGATGGTATTATTAGGCGATGAGGAGAAAATATATGAGCTTCTTCTTGCCTCGGATGGTGAGATTCTTCAGGAGGAGATTGTTAAAACCACAGGTTTTTCCAAGGCAAAAGTTAGCAAACTCGTGAGAAATCTTGAAAGCAAAAAAATAATAAAAAAGGAGCCCTACAGAAGAACCAATAAATTAATGCTTAAAAAAGAATTTGGAGGGAGGTTTTAGCTCCCTCTTTTACATGCCTTTGCCTGGCATCATTTTACCATCCATCTGCCTTCCAGCTCTGGCTCTTTCCTCTGTTCTATTCACTTTTTTTTTAATATCTCCTCCTGCCTCTCAAAGGCTTTTTCTATGTGGTTGCTCGTATTCATAGATTCGTTCATCATTTCTTTCTGTCTTTCAAAGGCGTGTTTAAACATCTCCTTCCTTTTTTCAAGAACTTTCAGCTCTTCCTTTATTCTATGTCTTGCTTCTCTGATACCATAGGTCTCAATCTCAGCCTCAGCTCCTTTGACATCTTCTTTATATCTACCCACAACAACATGCCTGAGAATCATTTTTGCAGAATTTGCTTCCACCCTTGCTGCTGTGGCAAGTCCGAATGCCATACCATAACTATTGTTAGCATAGGCTGATTTTGCCATTTCGAGGGAGTTATTAGCATCACTGATAAGTTTTTCTGCAGCAAGCTGTCTTCCGGAGGTTATATTTTCACCAAGAAGAGCTTTAGCTTCGTTTATATTCTCCTCTGCCCTGCTTAATACTTTTGAGGCACGCTCTGTAAAGTTTACCTTAGTTATATTAACTTTTTTGATACCATAGGTACTGAGCATATTTTTTATTCTTGTTTGTTCCATGTCCGGTGATGGAACAACAATTGTTCCTTCAAAGTGCATCTTTTTAATAATACTCTGTACCACTGCAGGAACTTCATTTCTCTTTACAAAAAGAATTGGTACATTCATTTTTTTTGCTTCCTGCATAGCCTCTTTAATTCCCATGTCATCATAGCCCTGCACTATAATTGCCTTTTTGCTTGAATTCCACATCTCTGCTGCCATAGCTGCGGTCGCAAACCTGTTTTTCCCTCCAATTCTCTTAACAGTAATATTTATTCTGGATGCAATATCAGGCACCGCAACAGTTCCACCTATAACATAAACAATACCTGCACCGCTCTGCTCAACCTTTGCGACTGTCTCATTGCTCAGTGTTCCCCATGGTGTTGGAATTATACTGGCATTAATTCTTTCGGAGAGTAGCTGGGCAATCGTATGGTCAGCCGTGTTGTTTGATACAAGTATTACTGCATTTACATGTGATGCCACAAGTATTGGCGCGGCATTCGCTGTACTACTTTCCGGTGCTGCCCAAACAGTTGCCAGCGCCAGAAGTAGCACAAGAATTATTCCAAATTTTTTAATCATTTTGTTTCACCTCCATATTTTATATTCATATCTTGGCGGGTATGGGGTTTAAAATATCCCGGAATACTGTATTTACAGGTTAAAATATTGGTAAAATAATCTGACAATAATGGATTTTATGGTTGAATAAGGTTTCTTACGGTTTACAACCGGTGATTCAGGCTAAAGTATTATTTGATAGGATTGTATAATGGCATGGTTATGCAATAATGCAACAGATAACACAATACCAAAAGCTTTATATTTTATAAATGTGTAACAAGCATTGCCTACTTGAAAACTCTTTTTATAGAGTAGGCAATCCCCTCCCCCCTCCCCCTTCTTTATATTAAAAATCTTTTTAAGGTTATTTAAGGATTAAAGTTTGTAACAGGGCCGGTGGTCTAGAGGTTATGACGTCACGCTTACAACGTGAAGGTCGGCGGTTCGAGCCCGCCCCGGCCCATACTTGGTTCTATAGGCAGTAAAAGGATACATAGAACAGGAAATTTAAATTTGCATCTTTTAACATATTATGAACATTTTAACCGAAGGGTGTATAAGCTATATGCTGTTGAAGGAGCTATACAGAGGATTATACATTGAAAAAAAGGTAAAATTATGACAAAGTTTGATAAGACACAATGGTCAGAAAGAGATTTTGTATATAAGTATCTCGAAGCGGCTGACATCCAGGTCATAGAGCGCAAAAGATTGCTGAAGATATTAAAATCGTTCTATAAACATTTCCTGGGGACTAAAAAACAAAATATGGTTCTGGACCTCGGGTGTGGAGACGGAATTCTGACCCATGAACTTTTGAAAATTGATAATTCACTATCAGCCACTCTGGTTGACGGCTCAGAGGATATGTTGAATAAAGCTGAAGAAAGGCTGGCTGACTTTAAGAACATCAATTTCGTCAGGGCAAGCTTTCAAGAGCTATTAAATACAGATATTCAACTTCCTGATTTTGATTTAATTGTTTCCTCTCTTGCAATTCATCACCTAACCACGGATGAGAAAAGGTCTCTTTTTAACTACATTTACTCCCACTTAAATGCCGGGGGATATTTTGTAAATATAGATATTATCCTCTCGCCAACAGAAAATCTTGAGAAGTGGTATCTGCTATTATGGAAAGAATGGATAATCGAGGTTCAGACAGCATTAAAACTAAAAGATAATTACGAAGACATTATTCTCAGATATAAAGATAATATGGATAATAAGCCAGATACCCTATCCAATCAGCTGAACACTTTGAAATCTATCGGACTAAAAGATGTTGATTGTTTCTATAAATATGGAATATTTACAATGTATGGCGGCAGGAAATAATATGCAGAATGTACATACATGGCAGGCATCTTATCGTTCAACATATCTATACAGAACTTCATCCCGCCTTATATATCCAATTTAACCACCATATTGTTTTCCCTTCAAAAACTATTGAACTCTAAGGTGGTCTCAGAAAAATTGTACGCCGGGGAAGGGATTTGAACCCCTGAGCTCAAACGAGCACCAGATCTCAAGTCTGGCGCCTTTCCGGGCTAGGCTACCCCGGCAGAATGTCCTATGTTTAGGGAGTGATAACCTCAATAACTTATCTATAAAGGAGTTGTACGAACCCCCTTATTTCCACTGGAAACCTTCAACATGTGTTATAAAATATATACAATGTAATATGTTACTAATATAACATAATACAGTAACTCATAAATATGTAGCTCTACCAAATAAAAATGAGGTATAAAGATGAAATGTATGCTCATCGGTTTAGGTCAGGCTGGAGGCAAAATTACAGATAGGTTTATGGAATATGATAAGGGAAGTAGAGCAACAAGTATTTACATGGGAGTAGCAGTCAACTCAGCAAGAGTTGACCTTGTTGGGCTGAAGAATATTCCAGAGCAAAATAGAGTGCTCATAGGTGAGACTATTGTAAAAGGACATGGTGTTGGCGCAGACAACCGTCTTGGTGCTGAAATTGCCAGAAAAGACATGGACAGGATAATGAACACAATAGCTCAGGCAGGTACAGAAAATGTGGACGCATTTGTAATTGTCTCTTCCATGGGGGGCGGTACAGGGTCAGGCTCTGCACCAATTGTAGCGAAATATCTTAAAAAGACCTATTCTGAGAATGTATATATCATTGGTGTTCTGCCTGCTGACAATGAAGGTGGAATTTATCTTCTAAATGCTGCCAGAAGCCTCAAAACTCTTTCCAAATATGCTGATGCTCTGATTCTCGTGGATAATGGAGTCTTCCTCAATCCCGGAGAGAGTCTCAAGGAAGCCTACTCAAGAATAAACAATGAAATTGTGAAGCGCTTTGATGTGCTCTTCAGGGCAGGAGAAATAGTATCACCAGACCATGTTCCAGAGCTTGTTGTTGATGCCAGCGAAATAGCAAATACTATAAATGGCATGGAAATCTGCACAATAGGATATGCCTCAGAAAAGCTACCAAGAAAGAACATTCTGGGCTTATCATCATTACTTGGAAAGAAAACCGAAGCTAAACAGGACAAAGCTTCAAGAGTGCTCCAGCTTGTGACAGGTGCTGTAAAATCCCATCTTCTCTTACCATGCGACTTCAGATACGTCAGGAAGGCTCTTGTTGTTATAGCCGGCCCTCCTGAAGAGCTATCCAGAGTTGGTATGGAGAACTCCAAGGAATGGCTTGAAACCACTATAAAGGGTAAAGAAGTAAGAGGTGGTGATTACCCTGCACCTGGAAGTGACTATATTGCTGTCTGTGTCCTTATTTCAGGTCTCACAGGCTCTAAAAAGATAAATGACCTCTTCGAGAGAGCAAAAGATATGCAGGAAATTATAGCAAAAGGTATGACAGAGGAGGAGTACGAAAGACTGAAACAAACTGCCCAGCTAATGGGGGATATAGACTTTCTCCCTCTTGATGAAGACTAACCTATATACCTTCTCCTCAGAAATACGATTAGTGTAAGAATAAAGGCAAAAGCTGTAGCAGAGATACTTCTTACGGGTATTTCCTTCTTTATTTTCTCAGGAAGTGGGTTTACAACAACCTTAATATAATCCTCTGCCTGCGCACTTCTATTGTCTATAACCCTGAGTTTAAGCAGATGCTCACCAAGAGGGAATTTATAGCTGAAGTTTTCCTCGGCACTTATAATTCTCCCATCAAGACTCCACTGATAGCTTATTATCTTCCCATCCGGGTCATAAGATTGAGATGCAGAGAGATTTGCAATTTCACCAAGGGTGAGATTCAAATTTTCACCAGCCTTCGCAACTGGTTTAACTGGTTTAAGATTCTCCTCTTTCTTCTGAGAGGGAAGTACTGTAACTGTAACACTATCCATGGCAGTTGCCCCTCTATTATCTCTAATTTTGAGTATAATCACATGAACCCCGGGTTTCAGCTTTATCGAAAAAGCAGGGTTATAGCTAAGAATCTTATCGCCTTCAACCCATGTATAGGCAACAATTTCGCCATCTTCATCATATGATTTCAAACCAGATAGAACAACTTCCTCGCCCTCTTTAACTGTAATATCCTTACCAGCAATAGCAACGGGCGGTTTATTCTCAGTTTTAATCTTTATTTTCTCACTGGCAATATTACTAACTCCATATATATAATAACCCTGCTGCGACACATAACCTATAAGGTCAACGTCATTGGCAATCCCATCTGAGCCAGCCACGACACATATAGCACCTTTTAAGTTTACTGGCATGACTGTAGCTCCAAGTTCATCCTTCGTATAGCTGGCTATAACATTACCATCACCGCTCATAGCATATATCCTGGACCCCACAGCCAGAATATCATCTTTTATACCATCCCCATCAAAGTCACATTTTGAAATTGATACGACATCATAGGATCTCCATAATATGCTACCTGATGAATTAAACACAATAAAATCATCATTCGCAGTGCCATCGCCATATTTCACAGCCACTCTATCTGCAACACCCTTACTGTCATCAAAGGTTAAAATATAGTCTACCGGTTTTGGAAAGTCATAGCTCCACAGTACTCTACCTCTATAATTATAAACTACAACCTTACCTTTGCCATCTTTGCTGTAGCCTATCAGAATATTACTGAAACTTCCCCCTGAAAAGTTAGCCACACCCAGAACTTTTGCCCCGGTCTCAATGTCAAAATCAAATAGAGTTTTGTTATCTTTCGGTTTGAAAGCGTATAACTTCGAAGATGTAGCCACAAGAAGGTTATCATCAAAGCCATCAAGGTCAACATCTCCTGTCTTGATTGCCTTTATGTTATTCAGGGAAGTATTCCACAACAGAGTATAAGCCTCACTCAATTCATGTACCTCAACCCTTGATGTGCTCGCAGATACAATATCATTCAATTTACCAGAGGCACTGTAATCAATAGTATCCATATAGTTGAGCATCCTGAATGGAATATATAGAGACGGCTGAGAGCCTCCAGAGAATAGATAAAAACTGGAATCAGCACCAAGTAAGAGCTCGGTGCCGAAGCTACCTGTCTGCGCCTCGGCATAATGTAAAACCTTGGTATCATGGCTGGCTGGCACCACCAGGCCAGTCTCCCAGCTCAAAGTGAGATTAGCAGCATTAACTGCCAGTGGCAATATCAGTAGAACCACTATTATTACTCTGATTGAACTGGACATATTTGAAATATAATAAGTTGCTCATAATAAAGCTTTGGGCAAGGATAATATTTAAAGATTAATTTTTATCATTACATAAAGGAAAAAGTTAAATGCACTGTATTATAGATATAATTAAATATAGAATATTCGAAAGCCTTACTGAAAGAATTGTCAATTACATCTAAAGGCTGTTAAATTGACTGAATTCGGGGCTGGTGGTCATGAAAAAAAGATTACTGTTAATTCTCACCTTAATCCTTATTATCCCGGGTGTCCATGCTACATGCTCCGCACCTCCAATTTCAAAATTTCCAGGGTTTCAGGAAAGATTCTCAGGGCTTATTCCTGAAGGTATAAAAACCACTGTTGATGGATTCAGTATAAAACCTATCTTTGTTTTCCCAGGCGGTGCGACATTTGAAGTTTACAGGTATGGTGAAGATTATGAGAGATTTACGGTTATGGCAGGTGGATATTACAGGGGAGTGGATAATGATATTATTATAGAATTAGAAGGGACATCTGGAACACGGAGTAATATAACAGTATATACTGAAAACATGGCAAAACTCAAGGCGAATATTACAATTAACCCAGAGGTAAACTATAATAAGATACTTAATTCATCACTTCCCGCTGTCAGGGCAGGAAGAGAGCTTTATCTCACAATGACCTTAAATAACACAGGTGAACTTCCTGCAGAAAATATAAGCGTTGAACCCCTCCTCAAAGATTTTAAAGTTCTTACTCATCCTGAAAATTTTACAGCCTTTCTCTGTACCGGAAACAAAGCAAGCTTTTCATACATACTTCTCGCCCCTTTGTTATGGAAAATTACAAACTATTCCATTCCAGTAAAAGTGAAATACGGCTACTTCAATGAGCAGACAGGAAATTCCAGAGTAAAGGAAGACGTATTCAAAGGAAATCTGACAGTTGTGGGAGAATCTTATGTGAGTATAACAAAAAATGTCAGATATCCCTATAACTTTAAAAAGATGAGAACAGAGAGCTATGCTCTTGTTGGTCAGAAGGTTTATGTTACTGTTGGAATTCATAATACAGGAAGATTTTTTAATTTCCTGGGCAGAGTTGATGAGATTCTACCCCAGGGACTGAAAGTGGTACAGGGAAAAACGTTCTGGGATGGCAGGCTTCCTCCAGGATATACAGTATATTTAAATTATGTGCTAACAGCCAGTTCTCCGGCAGATTACCATACCTACAGTCTTGTTGAATATAGAGGTGAGTATGGGAATGTGGTGGCAAAAAATAAAAGTAAAATTAGAATAATTAAATTTGTTGAATCAAAGCCTGAAATTGAAGTTGTTGAGAATATCCATACCAGGAAGGGATTTAATACATCTAAAATAGTCATGAATCCCAATGAAACAGCAAATGTTTCAGTGGTAATAAAAAATATTGGAAGTGCTGTCGCCTATGGCGTAAACGCAAGGGTGAAAACAAACCTCGAGACAGAAGGTAACTCAGGAATCGAACTGGATTCACTTGCACCAGGAAAAGAAGTGTCTTACACATATATCCTTAAAGCAAACAGACAGGGAAAATATAAAGTTACAACCGAAGTTACATACAGAGATGAATTCAGCAATTTATACAGCTCAACAAGCTCCAAATATATATATGTGGATTCTCCTGCGATTTCTCTAAATATGGAGAGCAGAATAAATAATGAAAAGTTATTCTTTGAAATTGAGGCAAAGAATGTAGGCACAAGAGCAGCGAGAAATCTTATAATAACAGTTGATTATCCCGAGAACTTCAGACTTATATCAGGCCAGAGCGTAAACAGCTATTCCATTCTTGGGGCTGGTAAAACCACTGGAAAATATGATATAACCTTTCTCATACCCATGGTGAAAAACACAGAAACCTTTAATTTTCGCATTGAAACCAGCTATAATGATCAATTTTACCATAACTATAAAGAAGGGCTTGTTAAAAGTATAGAACTCATGCCTCTTTCCCCGAATGCTATGCTGAGAGTTTCAGGTAAAAATCTATATAATCTGGATGAAAAAGGGCTTATTGATGTCTATATAAAAAATACTGGGGCTAAAGCCGAGAACTTCAGATTAAACGTGGTTGTGCCTGAGAATATAGAATACCTGCCTGTGTACGGAAAGAAGGACAGAGAAGTTTTTTTAAAGCCTAGAGAAAGTTTCAGCTACAAATTTGGGGTTAAAGCAGTTACCGGAGGAGATGGAAGTATAACTGCCCATGCAGATTACGGCAGCATAACTGCAGAGAGTGAACTCAGGTTCAGAGTCGAAGGTCCTGTCATAGATGTATATTCAGTTACTCCAGAGGAGAAAATAGCTGTGGGAAAAGAATTCACTTTGAGATACATAATAAAAAATACAGGTTATGGGCCTGCTTTAAATATAAAAACTATAACATTTCTCACTGAGAATATTGAGCCTGCTGGTTCGGAGTCAGAAATTGGCAGACTTGACGCTCAGAAAGAAAAAGAAATTGAAATTCATCTGAAAGCTCGGAAAAGTGGGAAATACATCTCAAAACTCGAGGTTAGCTGGAGTGATGAAAGAGGGAAGAATTATCTCTCGACAGCAGAATCCAATATAGATGTAATTGGTACTGAGATTAAAGGGATTGGTAAAGCTGGAAGCACATCTGGAAAAATTAATGTTAGGGTTGAGGAAAAGGCAAAAATACTTCTTATAAAAAAGATTGCAATAATCCTTACATTTTTCCTCCTGTTTGCCGTAGGAGTCATATTTCTAATACGGGCAGGAAGAAGGGATAAATATGATTTTTGAAGGTTTTATACTCTTTGCACACAGAATACTGGGAAACTTTAGTGATAGAATATCAGAACCTTTTGGAAATCTCAGGAGAGACCTCCAGAGTGCAGATATTAGAATTACACTTTCAGCATATCTGAGCGGAGCTCTTCTCTCTTCCATTATAGTCTTCTCAACACTATTTTTTCTCTCATTTACAGTAATAATTTTAAAAAACATGCCAATTTTGAACATATTAGCAGCCTTTATTCTGTCATCTGCTGGAGCACTGGCTGTTTTTGCGGTTTTTATTGCTATACCCAAACTCATTGCTGGAGAGAGAAAACGTTCAATAGAAGCCTCCCTACCCTATGCAGTCAACCACATGGCCACCATAGCTGTGAGTGGTGTTCCTCCCCTTGCAATCTTCCATTCTCTGGCTAGATTTGAGCGCTATGGCGAGGTCTCAAGAGAAGCAAACAGTATAATCAGAGATAGTGAAACCTTTGGCTATGATATAACTGAAGCCATAAAGAGGAAAGCTGAGAGAACCCCATCCGAAGACTTCAGAAGGCTTCTGATTGGTATGGCATCTGGAATAAGCACAGGTGGAGACCTTTCATCTTTTCTGAATGAAGCTGCAAATTCTATAACTGAAAAACACAAGAATATGTGGAAAGATGTAATAGAGCGTCTCGGCATATACTCAGAAGCCTATGTCACAATATTTGTTGCAGGACCAATATTCTTTATAGTTATGGGCTCTATGATGGGGCTCGTAGGAGGAGGTCCTATAAATCCTGTTATTCTCATGAAAATGTTCATATACCTTGCAATACCTGCTGCAAATATAATGTATCTCCTCTTTATAGAAGCAACAATTCCAAAAATGGAGTGATAAGATGGAAAGAAAGGAGCAAATTCCACTGGCCTTTGGAATTGTTCTCGGGTTAGCTGTATTCGTAAGAATTATTGCCACAAAGAGCCTTGATGCACTTTCTATCATTGGCATTACCATTGCTCTGTTTCCATATTTCCTAATTCGTTATATTGAGTTAAGAGAACTCAGAGTTGTTGAAAAAGAATTTCCGAATTTCCTCAGAGATATAGCAAGCTCCAGTAAGGCTGGAATGACATTACCCTATGCCATAAAGTCTGCCACATACCTGGACTACTCCTATCTATCCAGTGATGTCAGAAAAATATACAGTCAGATATCCTGGGGAATCCCCTTTGAAGAGGCTATACTACAGTTCTCAAAGAGAAGACCAAGTAAACACATTCAGAGAAGCTCTTCAATTATTATTGAGGCAAACCGTTCTGGCGGCGAAATAACAAAGACTCTGGATGCTGTGGCAAAATTCAGTAGAATGATGCAGGATATGGAGGAAGAATTAAAGGGTTCAATGAAGACTTACACCATAATAATCTACTTCTCCCATATGATTTTCCTGGGAATCCTTATCATGCTGATAAAGTCACTTCTAGAGGGAATATCCGGTTTAACTGGCATAATGCATATGTCAAATCTCGGAAGTTTCAAGGAGCTTCTCTTTCACATGGCACTTATTCAGGGCGGTTTCACAGGTCTTGTTGCAGGAAAAGTTGGAGAAGGAAGTATATATGACGGGCTCAAGCACAGCATTGTGCTTATTTTCCTGAGTTATTTGATATTTAAAATTGGAGTTGGTATCTGAATGGTAGAGAAAACCATTGATATAATTGTGGGGATAGCAGTCTTCACATCAATAATTATTTTTTCAACAGCAGCACTCTACAATCACTTCAGCCAGACAAAAAGCATTTCAGAGAATGACCAGCTCAGTTTTGAAGCCGGGAAGTTTATAGCTGTTCTCCTTGAAAGCCCTGGCAGTCCTGTAGAGTGGCAAGTTAACAATAATCCATCAATACCTGGATTAGCTCTCTATGAACCTCTCAAAAATGAAACTCTTGACTATACTCTCCATGACCTCAAAGTCGAATCCCTGTTTAATTTAAGTTACAGCACTCTGAAAGAAAAGCTTGGTGTGGACGGTGTTATCCTCCTAAAAGTAACTTTTCAACCTGAAAACTGGGCAAATAGAAGCTTCCCTTACAGGACCCCGGTATATATAGATAACAGCTCTTCCAATACCTCTCTTGAATTACTTCTTCCAAGAGCACATGCCACTTCAGTCAGGCTATATGATAACATGAAAAGAGAAGTTAATTTTTCTGGCAATGTAATTTCATACTATGGCAACAGTTACATAAAAAAGATGAGGGTGAATTTCTCCACCACAGGTGAGAACCTTTACTTCCTTTACTATTCTCCTGAGAATATAAGCCCTCTTCCATCTAAAGTTATTCAGAATCCTTCCCAGAGAGCCGAGGCAGGGAAAGAGGAGATGCTTTTGAATATCACAACAGGTAAAATACCAGAGAATAAAACATTTAAAATTATAAGCTCTTCGGTAGCTTATATCTCATCGCCGAGAATAGCTTATATAGGCAATATCACCTATGAGGAGGACATTATAAAAAATATGGGTTTCAGAGTTATTGATTTCTCTTCCGCAAATATAGGGAACTTATTCAACCTCTCCTATAAAAACAACCTTTACACCTTTGACACGGTTGTTGTTGGTACCGATGCAGGTTTGAATCCTTCAATCAATGGCAACCTCACAGCCAGAAGCTCTGAGATTTATAACTATGTTCTAAAAGGCGGAAGTTTATGCATTCTGGGTCAGGATTCAAGTTATAATTTTATCTCCCCTTTTTATATTGAAGCTATTCCGGAAGGTGGTATAAATCAGACACTTGTTGAAAGCTACCTGAGTATACTCAACTTCCCGAACAACCTCTCAGTCACATATCCATCCTCACAGGACAGTATCTATTTAAGTGAGAGACAGGACAGTGCCCCATTGCACCCTCTGGAACCTTCCTATACCTTCTGGTCATGGTTCAAACCCTATAATCTAACTCCCTACAAAAGTGTATTCCTCGCATCAGTGAACAACAGTTATATTTCTAACTCCAGCTTTATTGCAGATGGCGATTTCTCAACAGACCCAACCTCAGTCTGGAGCAATTCCACATCCAGCAGTGATATAATAAATGAGTGGACATCCACAGGCAACCCGGATTTAGTATATACTGCCCAGAGTTATACAAACACTGCAAGTATAAACGGTTATGCTAACTGGAGCCAGAACTTCTACTATGGAGAGCGTATAGTGCCTGAAATCGCCAACCTTTCCTTTGCATGGAGAATATATAATTACTCGGGTGCTCTGCCATCAAAACTATATATATACATCAAAACTCCCTCAGGAAGGGAATACAATATATGGCAGGCAAATTATAGCTCTATAACTTCATGGAAGTCTGAGAATATTGATATATCTCCCCTGCTGAAAGAAAATGGAAGCTACGCATTAACCCTATCAGCCTGGATAAAAACAGGTTCAGGTACAGGTGAAGCCAACCATGTGCTCTGGGATAATATCTCACTCAGCACTTCCTACATGCCTGTGATATGGATGGGTGGAAGGCTCGGAGATGGAAGGTTGGTTCTTACAGGTGATGAGCCCTACTACTCCGGTCATAACAGACTACTTGAGAATATAATCTACTACCTTCTCCCACGAAAGATGTTTAGAGGGCACATAGCCAGATTTACCATAGGCGTGGGAAGTTAAAGAGGTTCAAGGCAGGAGTAAGCTATTTTAGCCTTTTTCCTGGCAGCGGCAATAGCTTCACCCCTGCTCCTGCCAGACTCAACAACAGTTGTAAAGGGTTCTCCCCTCTCCAGAATAGAATTTTTCAGAGGAACATCATGAGTTATACCAAGAAGGCTTCTCTTAACAAGGCTTCTATGGGGTGAGAAGAGAGTTACTCTGACTGCAAACCTCTTAGCCAATGGTCTATCAATAAGCTCACCCCCACATGCCTTCAGATGAGCCTCCACAAGATTTATAGAGTATGCTTTTTCTATTGCATCAAAGGTTCCCTGAAATCTTGGATTTACTTCCATGAAGTAAAACTCTCCTCTGCTCTCCACAAAATCTATACCATTCCATCCTATGAGTTTGAGTTTGAGGGATATTTTCTCAGCAAGAGTTTCTACCTCGTCAGTAACCTTATAGGGAACAATACTTCCACAATAGATAAAATCACTGGCATTTGAGAGTTTATATCCAAGAATCTGAAAACTTGAAGATATAGCTATGCTTTCCACACCTGTAGAAAGGGTGGATATACTCAATGGCATTCCCGGGATAAATCTCTGTATAAGATACTCCTCGCTGATTTCTGGAATATCTCCTTCGCTTCTTGCAAAAATTATATTTCTACCACCAGCTCCCGAAGCAGGTTTTAAAATACATGGACCCCCAAAGTTTTCAATAATCTCAAGAGCTTTATCTCTGGAACCGGCAAATTCGGTTTCCGGAAACTTGACACCAAGAGATTTCAGTTTCTTAAATTGATATGCTTTATTTTTAAGATTTTTAATATCTTCAGGTTTGTTTCCCGCAATATTTTTCTTCTTCAATTTCATGGTTGATGTGAGCACAGTTATATCGCTATCAATACCCCCGGCAAGGCTGATAAGAGCTTCATCTGAATAATTTTCATCTATCTTTCCGTTGCTTCTGAAAGCTTCCTGCTCGACCACTGTTCTCGAGCTATCTGCCAGAAGCCTTAAATCTGCATCACCAAAATAGTCAACTGCAGTCACCCTGTAACCAAGTCTTTTGGCAGAGGCAACGGCAGGGCGGGTATGAATTCCAGCAATTAGAAGGTGCATCTATTCCCTCACCACTTTCTTTTCTCTCTCCGAAGGTATAACCCTCAGCTTCCCTCTGATTTCCATATTCAGCCAGCTCCCCTGAGTGAGCCTGTCAAGAAATAAGGCAAGTGCACTGACTTCACTGTGAGGCTGATTTCCTATCGCTATATTATAGTCCACAAGCCTGAAAACCTCACCGGGCACTTTCTCTGCCCCTACAATAATAAGAATGTCTTTTTCCATGTTTATTTCATTTACTACATCCTGAAATGGCATACCATACATTGTAAGGTGAATCTTAATTCCCTGCCATGACTTTATTACCAGCCTCCAGTCCTTTTCGACCCTTATGAAGAAGTCTCCTCCCCAGTTCTCGACAACCTTTTCAACACTCTCAACAATATTCTTATCCTCTTCAGTCAGAATAATACCCCGGGCACCAAGAGCTCTGGCAGTAAGCGCAACATGGGTTGTTATTCTCTTATCTCTCACAGGCCTGTGGCCCAGTCTCAGTATAACAATCAAAAAATCACCTCATAGTAATCCGAGAATGTCTTCCTTCTTGTGCTTTAAAACAATTCTTCTGCTCCTTCCTCTGCCAGGGGTTAATTGAGAAGTCTCTATAAACTTCAAATTCTCAAGTTTTTCGACAATCCTGTAAAATTTTGTATAACTGACTCCTGCTGTCTCTCTGAATTTCCTGTATATATTACCCGAGACAGCTTCTTCTGAATCAGCTATCAACCTGAGCAGGGCTTTCTCATTACTGCTCAGAGATGATATGAGAAGCTTCATATTCACAAGCTTTGAGCTTCCATAAGCCTTCTCCATATGTCTTTCAGAAATCCTTCGTGAAGCTTCAGCCTCCGCAATAATGCCACTGACTCTCAAAAGTTCTATTCCAACTCTGAGGTCACCATGCTCAAAGGCATAGCCTGCAATTTTCTCAACAAGCTCATCTTCAATAACACCCAGAAAAAAACCCAGCCTTGCCCTGTTTTTGAGAATATCATAAATCTCATTCATTGAATAAGGCTGGAAAAAGATTTCCCTGTAGCTGAATATTGAATTTACTCTCGGGTCAAAATTTAAACTCATAGACACATCACTCACTATACCAAATATAGAAGTTTTTGCCTCAGGAAAACGTTCATGAGCTCTGAGAATGTCATACAGTATCTCATTTCCCAGCCTCCCATAGAAAAGATAGTTCATATCATCAAGGGCAACAACAAGACTCTTACCATCTCTTATCAGTCTCCTGAAGATTGCCTCATAAATCCTTGAGAAAGGCACACCGGTTTCAGGAGGGGTGTGTCCAAGTAACTTCCTGTAAATATGGGAAAATACACCAAACTTTGTATGTGTAATCTGGCAGTTTATGTGAACACACACAACATCTCTGCTCTCCTCCTCAATCTCCTGAAACCTGAGCTTTAAAGCAGTTGTTTTCCCTGTTGCGGAGGGACCAATAATCAGAGCATTCATTGCTCTACCTCCCTTCAGGGCGGGGATAAGGCAGAGAGCAATACTCTGCATCTGAGCATCTCTGTGTATAAAAGCTTCAGGAATATAGTCTAAATCAAATACCCTACGCTCCTTAAAAAGGGTCTCTTCATAACCCAGAATATCCTTAAAAGATTTGTAACTCATTTCCAGAGTTACCCCCTAAGTTAACCTCATAAATAATCTGGGCAAGGAGACCATCCATTTCAATGGGTGTAGGAATTGCCCTACCTCACAGCTTTTAAAATTGTATTCCTTTTCCATATTTTACCAACTCTATTTTTTTAATATTAATATCAAAAAGTTTACTTATTTCGTCTACCACTATGACATATTTCCCATAACTATGAACTCCTTTGACTTTATATAGAGATTTAATATATTTCACTCAATCATTGGGTTGTAATTTATATCTTTGTCTTCTTATAGCAGGTTTAAAACCTTTTCTATTGGTTTGAATGCTTCTGTTATTACGCCTTGTTTGAGTTAATTCATAAGGTTTAGTCCTACTTTGAGTTGTTCCACCAGCAATTACAAAAGCATCATTTACATGACTCTTTTCCATATCTAACTTAATTCTATTATGCTTTGTAATATACCCATAAGTCCAGTCACACTTCAGAGTATTTACCAGTCTCCATCTAACAATATTCATAAACGCAGTTGATTTTAATGCTTGCTTTGCTTTATTTTGAATTTCTGGATGTCCAAACTCTTCTGCAGTTTGATTACCTTTCTTCTGATTACATTTATGGCACGCTAAAGTCAGATTTGAAACTCTATCTGTCCCACCTCGGATTTTAGGTATAATATGCTCAATCTCTAGAGGTATATTACTCTTACCACAATAAGCACATTTATGCTTCCACTTTTCTAACAAATATTCCCTCACTTCATACCCCTGTAACTCTCCCTGTTGGTATTCTATTCCTTTAATCTCTGGATTATGGAGCTTCTGCTGGTCAAAACTCGCTACCTCTACTGTCATTTTTGTTATAGGTAATATTTTCTTCAGTTTTTCTATCAATCTGAGATGTGTCTCAA